>JAAHGS010000036.1:0-7089 GCA_010692645.1 Symploca sp. SIO2E9 | reverse complement strand
TCACTGCTACTAATCTTGAGGTTACTAATGGAGCACAACTAATAGCTTCAACTTTTGGGAGAGGTGATGCTGGCAATGTGATTCTTGAGATTAGTCAGACAGCCTTCTTTGATGGAATTAATCCCTTGACTGGTATTAACCCTAGTGGTTTATTCAGCAGTGTTGAGCAAGATGGTGAAGGGAAGGGAGGAAATGTCGAACTCACTGCTACTAATCTTGAGGTCACTAATGGGGCAACCTTGACTGCTTCAACCTTTGGGAGAGGTGATGCCGGCAATGTGATTCTTGAGATTAGTGAGATAGCCCACTTCGATGGGGTTAATCTCGTGACTGGCATTAACCCTAGTGGTGCAGGAAGTAACGTTGGACAAGGTGGTGAAGGGAAGGGGGGGAATGTCAAACTTACAGTTGCTAATCTTGAGGTCACCAATGGGGCACAACTAAGTGCTTCAAGCTTTGGAACAGGAGATGCAGGCAATCTATCTATTCGTGCTTCTGAGCTTGTAGAGATTGATGGCGGTTCTGCAACTGATACTGGCTTATTTACTCAAGTCGGGGGAAGAGTTGGAGGATCTGGAGAAGGCAAAGTAGGCAATTTAATCATTGATACTGAGCGGTTGGTTTTGCGGAATGGCGGACAAATAAATGCGACAATTTTTGGCATTAGCAGAGGAAGTGAGAGTCGTTTAACCGTTCGAGCGTCTGAGATTCAATTAATAGGTACCACAACTATTCCCGGACGAACCGGCATTCAGCCTAGTGCTATACAAACTCGGATTGAGCCAAGGGGGAGTGGAGAAGGAACAGACTTAATTATTGAAACAGAAAGGCTGAGCCTTGAAGGGGGGGCAAGAATAGCAGCCGATATTGAACAAGGTGGTCGAGGTCAAGCAGGGAATATCTTTATTCAAGCCAGAGACTCGGTCAAGGTAATTGGCATTGCAGAAAACAGAACTCTTCCAAGTCTATTAACATCTTCTATTAATGAGGGCGCTACAGGCAATGCAGGTGATTTGACTATCGAAACTAGAAGACTACTTGTTCAAGATGGCGCAAGGATCTTGGCAACTACCTCTGGTGTTGGTGACGCCGGGAATGTGATTTTAGATATTAGCGAGACTGCTCGCCTTGAGGGTACCAACCCTATCAATAGTGATCCAAGTGGAGTTTTTAGCAGTATTGAACCCAGTGGCGAAGGACAGGGCGGAGATGTACAGATCACGGCCGATAATCTAGAAGTCCTCAACGGTGCAAGTTTATCTGCTGGCAGTCGAGGACAGGGTAATGCAGGCAATGTAGTGCTCAACATCCGTGATCGCATCCAAGCCCGAGACGGTACCATTGCCACCAATGCCGAATTTAATGCTGGAGGTCAAATTCAAATTGCTGCAGGTACCATTTTTCTCTTTGATGACAGCGATATCCAAACTTTTGTCAATTCTGGTGCAGAAGATGGCGGTAACATAACCATTACCGCCAACGCGTTGGTTGCCCTTGACGATAGTGATATACTTGCCTTTTCTGTAGATGGTCGTGGAGGAGCTATCGACTTAAGTCAAACTACTTTATTTAGTCAAAACCTCAATCTCACCTCCGAAAACTTGAGCCGAGAAGAACTATTTGCCCTCGACGGTAACAATCGTGTTGACATCAACGCAACTGGCGGTACTGAATCAGGTCAGGTTTCAATCAATGATGCCAGCTTTATCGAAAACAACATTGCCGAACTCTCCGACAACCTCGTCAACCCCGAAACCCTAGTCGCCAATAGTTGCATCATCCGCAGCGACGAAACCACTGGCACCTTAACTGTTACTGGCGGCGACAGCTTACCCCAACAGCCTGATAGCCCAGAGGTTACCTATAGCCTCGGCACTGTTCAAACTATCCCTGATACCGAGCAAGTCAGCACCAACAACACTATTATCGAACCCCAAGGCGTCTATCGTCTCGCCAATGGTCGTTTGGTGATGAGCCGCGAATGTGATAGATAGGTTAAGTCTCTTATGGAGAGGGGCTCACAGAATGCTCAGGCTTTGGAGATGCCTTGGTTTTGCGAGCTGTTTTTAGCTTAACGAAGAGTTCAAAGCCAGTAGTACGTTCATCCCTAATTGCCACTGTCAAGCCAATAGCGCGAATTGCCTTAGTCCACATCTGCTGTGGCTCAGTCAGTTTTGGCAAATTGAGTTTACCGCTATTGATGGTGCGTTCAACATCCAGGAAAAACTGACCATTATTGGGTTTAGGCTTGGTAGGTAAGGTTCTCTGGAACAAAGGCGCTTGAGTCAGAATCCCTTGTGGTTGGGGAATAATTGTACTGGCAATGGGTGCTCCTAATGTTAGAAAGACAAGTTCATCTTCTAACCAACCGTGGGTGACACTTATCCCCCCCAGTGGTGATGTCCAGTTGACGACAGGTTGACCATCAAGTTCAGTTTCTTCTACACTAAATTCATAACGAGTTGCCATAACTTGATCAAGCTTCTGGAAGGTTGCTTCTGCAAAAGAGCGATCGCTAGTTTTAACCATTAACACCACACCAGCTCCCAAAGGTGGTGATAACTGATTATCCTCAGTGGCGATAGTTTCTTGAGAGGCTGGGATAAGAGCCAGAGAAAACTCACCTCTTGTCCAAGGCACTAAATCCTGCTCTAAATCCAAACCTAAGGTTGCCTTCAAACCGGCACTCACCTTAGCCAGTTGCCTTGGTAGCAAGGGATTAGAATTAGCTCCGGCGGCATAATCTTGCCACAACTGCGCTAAGTTACCCCCAGAGAACATTGATAGAGTGTTAGCTGGCAGAAGTTTAGATAAGTTGCCATTTCTATTCTCTAGTCGATACTTTTGAGTACTCTCCGGCTTGAGCCAGGAAATTGAGTGCCAGCGTATTCCCTCTGATTCTAAGGTTACTTTCGCCGCTATTCCCTGTCTTTGTTTTCCAGCCAGCAGATTCTGAGGAGAAAATTCCTGTTGGGAGTTAGCTACTGCTGCTGCTAAGAGTGCTGGCATGTTCAAATAAATTTGAGCGAAAGGCTCTGAGACTTTAATTTGATTGAGTTTTTCTTGATAACCAGGCGTCGCCGCTACTGATGGTTTTCCTTTGTAAGTATCGATGACGCGCTCGGTTATTTTTTGGTTGTTACTAACAACCAAAAAACTCTCCAGTATTGTTGCTGAATAATTCTGAGAGCCACTGTTTTGAATTTCAACAATTTTAATGCCTTTATAGGTTCTCTCCAGCCAAGATTTTGCCTTCTGGGATTTGGCTTGTGTTAACAGCTGCTGTGCTTGGAGGGGATTCTCAATGGGCACAACCACCAACTCTGGAAGCAATTTTCGCGGTTGAGGCGGCAGCAAAACCTTACCGGCTTTCACTTCTGGGGTAACATCTGGTAGATAGGCAACCATCGCTGTTTTGCCCAACAATGGTTCAATATCTTCGAGATAGTTGTAACCGTTGGCTTGGAGTAGTTCTTCCTGTAGCTGTTTTAAATGTTTTTCTAAAGCAACTTTAGTTTCAGGTGTCCCATACTGACGCAATTGCTGCCATTGGGCTGAATCCGTAGAGATTGAGGCAACTGCCAAAGCCTCTTGAGGTATTAATTGGGCAGTTAATAGAGTATCTCCTGGCAAGCGGCTGCGCTGCCAAAGTAGCCAGTAAAAGGCGATGCCACCGCTAACTATTAATACTGCTGCCCCCAAACTCAGCAATAGGGAAAATCGATTTTTCTCAGGCATAGACTCAATCGAGCAGTAAAGACAGAAATCAGAAGTTTAGGAAGCAAATGGTTAATTCAAATCATCTCCCCATCTCCCCCTCTCCCCCTCTCCCCATCTCCCCATCTCCCCATCTCCCCATCTCCCCATCCCCCCATCCCCCCCTCTCCCCATCCCCCCCTCTCCCCATCTCCCATAGGGGAGAGATGCTGATAAAGCGTATCTCTTTGCTGGTAAGGACGTCCTAAGGAACTAATAGTATTTTGCAAAGCTGCCACTGACATGCAGGTGCCGCCGACAGCACCTGCCATGGAGGTGATATGTTCTTCCATTAGAGTGCCGCCAATATCGTTACAACCCCATCTGAGTGCTTCTTTAGCACCTGCAAGACCTAGTTTCACCCAGCTAGGTTGGTGGTTGGGAATCCAGTTGCCGAGGAAAATCCTTGCTACTGCCGTCAATAAGAGGGCATCTGTCAGCACTGGTTGATCTCGCCCGACACGACTACGTAAGGGTTTGGGTGCTTCTTGACCAACAAAGGGCAAGAGGATAAATTCTGTGATATAACCAGGGTATCCTAGCTTATGAGCTGTTTGTTGGAGCGATCGCAATTTCTCTAAATGCTCCATCTGCTGTTGGGGTGTTTCAATATGACCAGAAAGCATAGTGCTGGTAGTTGGCATCCCCAATTGATGTGCCGTGCTTACAATCTCTAGCCAGCTAGCTGTGTTAGTTTTTTCTGGACAGAGGATACGACGGACTTGATCATCCAGAATTTCTGCTGCTGTTCCTGGCATTGAGTCAACCCCAGCATCTCTGAGAGAGGCAATTACTTGCCCATAGCTAAGTCCGTCTTGCTGAGCAATAAATTGCACTTCCTGAGGAGAGAAAGCGTGCAGATGCAGTTGAGGAAATTCATCTTTAATGGTTTTTACTAGTTGCAAGTAATAAGGCAAGGAAGCCGCGTTAATTTTCGCCTCAGGGTTAAGCCCCCCCTGCATACAAATTTCCGTCGCTCCTAGTCGTACTGCCTCGGCAGCCTTAGCTTGGATTTGCTCCCATTCCAGCCAGTAGGCTCCTTCTGTATCAGCATCACGGCGAAAGGCACAAAAACTACAATGCTGTTGGCAGATATTGGTAAAATTGATATTGCGATTAACTACATAGGTAACAATATCACCAGCCTGTCGGTAGCGCAATTGGTCAGCAGTTTCTGTGATTGCCGCTAGCACAGAGGATTCAGTTTGCTTGAGCAGTACGACTCCTTCTTCTGGTAATAGGTCTTTACCAGTTAGAGCGCTCTCAAGTATAGCATCAACAGTTTCAGAAATCACTTTGGCGTTAGGAGCAACCTGGTAATTTTTGCCCACTAGGACATGAACAATTTATTTTACATTACAATATCATTTTCGGTCAATTAACTTTAATAAAAGTAGGTTAGATAGAAGAGAGTAAAACCAAATTACAACCAATACTTATTACTTATTACTTATTACTTATTACTTATTGCTTCCTCTGAGTAGATTAACTTTTTCTAGCTGCCATAGATCCAGTTTGCGTCCTTGGTAAACAATATCTAACTTATAGTTTTTCTCTTTTTCAAGTTTATCTTGCCATTTTTTAGAAGGTCTGTATAAGAATATTTTGTTGAAGCTCTCAGGAATCTTGGTTTTGTCCGACTCGTGTGCCACCAGAAACTTAACTTTAGAATCGAGCTTATGAGTTAGAGGTAATGTAGTGAATAAGTTTTCTGTAAGGAAAAGCGGATTGGTACTTTTGTTGATAATACGGGCTACTTGAAGTTGATCATAGCTGGTAGTTCTCTTATTCCACCAAGTTTCTGATTGGGAACTAATTACACAGGATATAATTCCAGCTGATAACAGTGTAATTACGAGTATTTTACCTAGCTGTTGTTGCGAGATTTTAACAGAATTAATTTGGGTCGCTAGTAAGTAAGCAACAGCCAACTCAATTCCGATGTAGCAAGGAATAAAATAGCGAGCCATGATTGACCGATAGCCACCTGAAATCAAATCTGGCAGGATCACAGCCAAGGCTGTACTTCCAATCAAAGTTAAAACAAACCACCAAGTTCTGATCTGGGTTTGACTACAGAGTAAATATATTGAGTATCCGGTCAAAATTAAAACTAGAGGTATCACATATTTTCCAAAGCGCCAATTAAAAGGAGACTCAGGAAAGTAGGTGAAAATATAAAAGAAGTCTACAAAAACATAGCTAAGGTTATAAATCCAATTGACTACTAACGATAACAAGGACATATCTTGAGTTGACCAGGCTGTTGCTGCCTGAAAATCAGATCGATTAGCAATCATAATCCCCAGCCAAGGTGCAAAAGCCAGAATACTGACAACAGATGCTAGTAAATAAGAAAAAAAGGTTCTACTGAATCGAAAACGTTCATTTACAAATACATAGATTCCATGTCCAATACCTACGAACCCGGTAAATAGAAATGAGTACAGCCCTAGTGTTAAAGTTAATGTATAAAGCCCCCAACTTACCTTGGTTTGAAGCCGTATGGCTCGTAGCAATGCTATGCTCGATAATAAAATAGTTACTGTCCACAAACTATACATGCGGGCTTCCTGAGCATAGAGTACGTGAAATGGTGATACAGCTATCAATGCAATCGCTATCCATCCCACCAATGGTGACTCAAATAATTCTAGGCATAGCCAATAGATGCAAGGAAATGCCAACAAGCTAATCAAGGCAGATAAACTCCTGATTACTGACACTGAGCTGCCAAAACACTGCGACCAAAATATCAATATTAAGTAATATAAAGGCGGATGAACATCGTTTTCCAAGGACTTTATTTTGTCGGATAAGCTGCGTTCATAGTTTGCACCTTGGTACTTTTGTAAATCTTCAATACCAATTATTTGACCACTGTAAAAATTCTGATTAAGTTCTAAACTTGTATAGCCAGCAACATGTACTGAAGTAAAAGATTCATCACCCCAGAATATTTTTTTGTCCAGATTTACAAATCTAAAAAATATACCCAATACTAATACTGTTAACACTAAAACATGCAACCCTCTGGATAGTGTAAACCGATTATTTATTGGTGGATTTTTCATGATTGCTTACCAGCCTGCTTGCTCAATTTTAGGTGAAACCTGGAATTTTTGTGGGCGGCTTTTACACAAATTTGCTTAAATTACCCAAAAAGCTGACTTTATAGCGCTACGCGCTAGGGAACAGGGAACAGTAGCTGACGGGGTGACAACCAGACTGAAGTGTTGACAGGGTGTAGGGTGTAGGGGGTGGGGTGTGGGGAAAAATTAAAAGTTAACTTACAAGCAATAGGGGGACTATTTTCTATCCACCCGGTGTTGT
>JAAHGS010000359.1 GCA_010692645.1 Symploca sp. SIO2E9 | reverse complement strand
TTGAGAAAAGCCAGAAGCAAGGCAAGTAACAAGAAACAAAAGCAGAAAGCATTAATCCTTTCTCTTTATAGTTAGCGGAATAAATACGCTAACTCGCTCCTCTCCCCCACCCCTTTTTTCGCTCACCTGACAGCAACCCTGTCAAATTCTCTAAAACCCTTATCGGGGCGCGAGGAGTGGTTATGTTTTGTACTTGAAAACAGACTACAATGCAAGCCACCAACCACTTGAATGACAGTCCTTGTGGACTTTTGATAGACTTTTGATAGGCTCTCGATAGGGTGTTGAGAGGTTTGATGATAGATCTATGTCGTGACGTGTAGAACTTTCCGAAAAGCAATTAAAATTTGCCAAAGCTGAAGTTCCCCCGTGCTGATGTACTACTTTGCCTCTCAAACTCACTTAATCTAAAGGATGTAGCGATTAGAGCTAAAAAATCTGTACCCATGTAGGTTCTGGCTTGATATTTGCAATCGTGGTACCATCTAAGAAATAGCGTACGCTTCAAGTCATGCATCGGGAGTCCCTTTCAAATGTACCCAGTAGCGGCAGTTTAAAAATGGCTGAAAGCCGCTCTAGGTAAGGGCGTTGTCAATAACTCTGGGGGGAACTTCAGTTATGAAAGGTCTGCGAGAGTGCAAGCTTCATTCACTCGGCAGCCACTGTAGAGCATTATGGCAAATATGCAGTGGTCTCTGAGCTTGGTCAACCCCTGACTAAACAATAACTGGATTTTTTGCTGAGATAGGATTTTCCCCTTTCCGTGTCGATTGCGTTTCATGTACACCCACACCCAGGTGTACATGATTTATAGTACTTTGGGGTGTGTTGTCTAGACGTTTGTGATTTGGTGAGAATTAGTCTTAATGTTAATACGACGTTTTCGGAGATTAAAATAGTTATTTAGTACCTAACATATTTTGTATTAAATACCTCTTGATCAAGAAGCAATCAGGCATTTATGTAAGTGTGAGTTAGGTGAAAATACGCAAGCTTAAAGCACTCAGTTAAATTAACCTGTTAAAAGAAAAGGTTTTATTGTACGCTTATGTTTTGTCCGCAATGCAATGGTCGCGGCTGTAGAGCTTGCGCAATTCGGAAACAACAATACCAAAAGATTAAAAAACCTTTATGCTATAATTGCAACGATAGAGGTTGTCACAAGTGCAAATATCAGTGGTATCTTTCAGAGAAAGATAGTTTTTTTAATAGTTTTTATGGATGAGAAAGTGTTTTAAACGAAGGCAGGATAATCCTTCACCCCAGACGTGAGGACTCACACCACAAAAGTTGTAGCACTTAAGAAATTAGGGATACTAGATTTTATCCTACTAAATGAACCCTACAGAAAGTATTCTTACGACTGAAGTTCCCCCGTGCATATGTACTACTTTACCTCTCAAATTCCCCTATTCTAAAGAATGTAGCGATTGGGACTTAAAAATCCGTATCCATGTAGGTTCTGGCTTGATGTTTGCAATCATGGTACTATCGGAGAAATAGCGATTGGCTTTGCCACTGCCCCTTGGGCAATCGCTTCAAGTCATGCATCGGGAGTCGCTTTCAAATGTACCCAGTAGCGGTAATTTAAAAATGGCTGAAAGCCGCTCTAGGTAAGGGCGTTTTCAATAACTCTGGGGGGTGAGCGAAAAAAGGGGTGGGGGAGAGGAGCGAGTTAGCGTATTTATTCCGCTAACTATAAAGAGAAAGGATTAATGCTTTCTGCTTTTGTTTCTTGTTACTTGCCTTGCTTCTGGCTTTTCTCAATAAATCTGGTGGCTTCAGAGACTAAATCCTCTAAACCCAGTTCCAAGGTATGTTTGACTTGTTGTAAGCCCTCGATTTTGGTTCGACTCTTCATCATTTCTACAGCCAGTAGAAAAGCAGGACTACCCGCTTTGCCAATGTATTTATGGCGAGATTTTTTGCCAGATTTAGTCACAAAAATAGCTTCACGAGATTGCCACTTGTAATACCAATAAGT
>JAAHGS010000358.1 GCA_010692645.1 Symploca sp. SIO2E9 | reverse complement strand
CTCCTAGCCAATGCATAGTGTGTATCTAAATAAAATAGGACAATATACCCAGGTTACTCGCAGATAGGGTGGTTAGTTAGTATCACAAGCTTACAGAATTGGTTTTGTCTTGACCTAGGATATAAATTAACCTACATGCTTGACTACTCCCAGACATCGGTATTGCTAACTAAAAGAAAATTAGTCTCTCAGTCTACTTATCAAGTATTTATTCTTCCATGTCTCAAAAAAACGAAACAAAGATTTTAGTTTTAACCATCCTGATTACACTGGGGTTATTAGGCATCTGTTTTTGGCTGTTTAGCTCCAGATTTAACTTCAAATCAGGTTCTATTAACTCGAATTCATCAAAGCTGACTCGACAAACTAACACAG
Source organism: Symploca sp. SIO2E9 (assembly GCA_010692645.1). Taxonomy (GTDB): domain Bacteria; phylum Cyanobacteriota; class Cyanobacteriia; order Cyanobacteriales; family Coleofasciculaceae; genus SIO3C6. The sequence goes on along the minus strand of JAAHGS010000358.1, from coordinate 1,736 downwards.
TTGATACTTTTAGCAAAGTACAGAATGTGCCTGAAGGACTGTTTAATTATGGTGGCAGCACTAGTTGGGCACCAATTAGTAAAGAGGTCAACCCAATAATGCAAGCCATCTGGCCAAAATTTCAGCTGCGCTACACTCAACCAATTAGCGATCCGCCAGGTTCTGGAACTGGCATCAAGATGTTGTTAAATAATCAACTGGCTTTTGCCCAGTCCTCTCGTGCTCTCAAACAGGAAGAATACCAGCAGGCTTCACAAAAAGGTTTTACTCTCCAAGAAATACCAGTGGCAATAGATGGAATTGCGATCGCAGTCAATCCCAATCTTCAAGTTTCTGGTTTAACTATTGCTCAACTCAAAGAGATTTATATCGGCAAATTAACTAACTGGAATCAGGTAGGCGGTCCTAATCTGCCAATAGTTGCCTATACCCGTCCCCTAGAAGCAGGTGGCACAATTGAATTCTTTGTAAAAAACGTTTTGGTTGGTGAGAAATTTGGTAACAATATCAAGTTGATTGATACAACTACTCAGGCCTTGAGAAAAGTCGCTCAAGAGGCTGGCGGGATCTACTACGCTTCTGCATCAGAAGTCGTAGCGCAATGTAGTGTTAAGTCCTTGCCAATTGGTCGCTCAGTCGATGAATTTGTCCCTCCTTACCAAGAACCTTTCATTGCTCTTTCTCAATGTCCAAGTGAGCGTAACCAGCTAAATATTTCAGTTTTTCGCAGTGGAGAATACCCCATTACTCGCCGATTATTTATAATTGTTAAAGAAAATGTTCAAGTTGAGCAGCAAGCCGGCCTTGCCTATGCCAATTTATTGCTGACTGCTCAGGGACAGGAATTGATAACTAAAGCAGGATTTGTTAGTCTTCGTTGAGGCTAGCTCGGGAGTTCAAGGAGTGCCTCCTTCCAAAGAGCTAGCAGAGGCTTGAGCACGAATGCAGCTTTTTTACATAGCTTCCCTTAGAACACTAACAGGGGTTTAGGTTTGACACTCCCCGCCCTATAAGAGCGGGGATTCTTTCATCTCGGGGATTCCAATGAATTTACCCTCCGAAAGCATCTTGAGCACCGAGTTTAACTTCGTCAATCGGTAATTAACACGCCTCGGTGCGCGCCCTACGGCTGCAAGCCCGCGTATAGCGACTACTTGAGCGGCTGCCACGTCCCTATCTGTGGTATAGCCGCAATTGCTGCATGAGTGGACACGCTCAGCTAAAGTTTTCTTCCCCGTTTCTGTTAAACAATTGGGGCAAATTTGAGAAGTCTTTTTGGCGTCTACCTTTTGAAAAAATACACCACGCTTTAAACAGCATTGGGAGAGTATTTGCAGAAACTGACCCCAACCTGCATCTAGGCAATGTTTTGATAACATACCTTTAGCTAGTCCTTTCAGGTTTAAGTCTTCTGCAAATATCATTCCTGCCCAATCACAAAGCTTATGGGCTAACTTCCAATGGTAATTCTTTCGGATATTTCCAATCTTTTCATGCAGTTTACTTACTTTGTATTGCGCCTTCTTTTGGTTCCTGCTCCCCCGGCGCTTCCTACTAACTCTCTTTTGCAGCAATTTAAGCTTGCGTTCGAGGCTTTTACTCATGTCGCGGATTGGGGAACAATTTGCCAGTTGAAGTCGCTACAAAACTTAAAATTCCCATATCTATCCCCAGCGGTTCCCCATGAGGAAGCACTTGAGGAATAGCCACTTTCCACTGAACCGTTAGCATCACAT
>JAAHGS010000357.1 GCA_010692645.1 Symploca sp. SIO2E9 | reverse complement strand
ATTGAAACCTCTCCCGGTTCCGCTAAACGCTAAAACCGGGAGATTCCTCAGAACCTTATATCTAGCTTTTCGCCCGTCCCAAAGGAAGCTATCTGGCTAGAATGCGCTGAGTCGCTACGAATCAGCTCAACAGGGCTATGACTGCACTGACTTTCAGGCGCGCTTACTCGATTTGCTGATTGTTGATATTGTTGCCATGCCCGTAGCAGGGCAGTTTCCATCCCTGGATACTCGGATTGAGCATCCGGCAATGACAACTCATCGTCATAGACGTGACGACTCAAAAACGCACTCATCAAGTCTCGGTGCATTACCACACCTGACTTATCGTAGTGAACCCGCTCTGACAGGGATTTCTTAATACGTTCCCCAGTTAGATGAGTTTGAGAGAGTGCTGTTTTTGAAGTCGAAAACTGATAGAACGAACCACCAGCCTTTTCAGCTTTGCGTTTCAGTTCTGATTGGAAAAATCCAGGGGATTTAGCGGCAATAGCTTTCCCCCAATTTTTCTGCCATCCCTTCACAGAAACCTTCTCAGTTTTAACTTGGTTTCCGTTTCGGAGAATGTCATTAACTAGACGACGATTCTGAGATTGGCAATACTCAGCTTTACGCCGTTCTAGTTCTCTTTTCTGACGTGCAAGGGATATATAGCGTTTAGACTTGTTCCCTTGGCGACAACCCTTTTTAGGCTTGCCCTTTTTCCGGACAGTTCTACGACCTTTTGAAGAGAGAAAGTCAGGTTCATAATTATCAGGATTAGCTTGTCGCTGTGACCGTTGCATCTTGCGCTCAATAGCAGAGATTTCGCGCTCATAGGTCGGGACTTTTTCGGCAAATGGCAATAAGCCAGCGTTGCTGTCTGCAACATAAGCCACATGGGAAATGTTGAGGTCTATACCTACAGTTCCCGGAGTGACAAAGTTGGTAGCCTTTTGATAGGGTTCACCCTTATTGATGAGTTGGGCATACCAGCGACGTTTTCCGTGAATCTCTTTCCAGAGAATCCGAACATATTTAACTTCGCTGCTTAACCCGTGCCTGATCACAGGGTTGTCTTTGTCAATTAATGCATTGAGCTTAAGTTTCCCCCAAACTAATTGCTCTCCATTCCAACGAATACCCTGTTTATTGGTTTTGCCCTCCAGGCTTCGGAAGCGAGACGGAACTTTGAATCGCACCTTCTTAGCGTGACCAAACATAACCCTTTCAGAGGCTTGGAATGCACGGGTAGCTAGCTTTTGTTGAGTATTTGAATCGACTTTTTGTGCAATCCATTTAGAAGCATTGGCTACTGCTGTTGCATAGGCTTGAATATCATACTCAGAGTATCTATGCTGTTTTCTCGCCGTGGCAAATGCTTCAGTTCTAGATTTCCCTTTGGGTAGCGTTTTGGCTAACTGGTAATGACTTGACTTCTGCACTAATCTGATCCTAGCCATTGCCTCGTTAAGTAAAGCGTTGTAGAGTTGCCGTCCTGCTTGAAAGCGAGAGAGCAATTCTGATTGAGCTTTACTTGTAACAACGAGAGGTATGGTTGTAATGAATGACGGAGTAGTGCTTTTAGCCATTTGGAGGAAACCGAATAATATTGAATACTCAAGCTGATTGACATCGACCTTCTAAAGAAGATAGCTTTAACCTAAAAGAATGTCAATAGGCAGGAGTAAACAACGTGGCGGTAGCTTTAGCTGATAGACAATATCGCAAATACTCTCATAGCATCGGCTGTGCAACTGTGCATCTTTGCTGGATACCCAAGCGTAGGCGTGCCGTACTTGTAGGAGACGTTAAAGACGACCTTTACAAGATATTAAACGATGTCGCCATAGAGAAAGGTTGGTTTATCAAAGCGTTAGAGATTGCGCCTGACCATGTTCATTTACTTGTAGAATATGACACTAACCACTCAATAGCACAGGTTGTAAAAGCCTTCAAAGGACGCTCATCTCATGAGTTAAGAGCTAAATATCCTCACCTAAAAAGAATGCCCTCTATGTGGACGAGAGGATATTTTCATGACACCACAGGAAAGGTTTCAACAGCGGTGATAATGGCTTACATCAAAGACCCACATCACGGCAAATAAATTTGCCGTGTCGCGTTTCCGCCCCCGTTTAGAAAACGGGAGCTACCACGCTCCCGACTGTGAGATGGTGT
>JAAHGS010000356.1 GCA_010692645.1 Symploca sp. SIO2E9 | reverse complement strand
TTTCGGCTAAAGCATAGTTGTAGACTTTCCGGCACCGCTCTAGCCATTCTTCAAATAGAACCACTTGGCTTGCTGTTGGTTTAAGCTTGAATTCGTAAGTTAAATTAAACACCTGTTTGCCTCCTTGCCCTTATTCTACTTCAGCTTTGAATATCCGTCTAGCTTCTTTATCAAAAGCGCTGGTTGCTGAAAGTCCCCCTAGAAGGGGGAGGCACCAGACCCATTTTTTTGGTCACTTGCGGTACTCACAATTTCTCCCCTGTTCCCTCTTGCTCACCACAAATAATGGGTTTGAAGCCCCGTCCTTCGCTTGACGGCTTTTTCTGTATCTTCATCTTTCTGATTAGTTCCCTAAATACATCATTTTGGCTTCGGCTTTCTTGTTCGCAATAAGCCAAAAGTCTTTGATGTTCCTTCTCGGAACACCTGATCGTTAACTTGATCATGCCGTCATGTTGCCGTCATATTGTGCTATTATACTAGCATGAAAGCAGGTTACAAGTATCGAATTTATCCCACACCCAAGCAACAGATGGCACTGGCTAAGTTGTTCGGGTGCGTGCGTGTAGTATGGAACGACGCTTTAGCCTTTTGTATTAATCAGTACAAAACTGGAGAGAAGAAGCTCAAAAACGCAGAACTTCAGAAACAGTTCATAACACAAGCTAAGAGAAGACTTGAACGGTCGTGGCTGTCCGAGGTATCGTGTGTACCTTTGCAGCAATCCCTCAATGATTTAGAGCAAGCCTACCAAAACTTTTTTAAATCCTGTAAGGGACAGCGAAAAGGCAGACCCTTTAAGCCTCCAAGGTTCAAGAGACGTCATGCCAAGCAGTCAGCTAGGTTTACTCAAAGAGGATTTAGCCTCAGCAATGATTGCCTCAAAATAGCCAAAATCGGGAAAGTCAAAATCCCTTGGTCTAGATCATTGCCAGCTAAACCAACATCGGCAACTGTTATCAAGGATACTGCTGGGAAATACTTCGTTAGCTTCGTAGTCGAAATAGTTCCTGAAATCTTGCCCAAGATTGAGAACAGTGTTGGCATTGATCTAGGTATTGCTAGCTTTGCCACCCTGGACGATGGGTCCAAAATTGACGCCCCCAAGCCTTTGAAGAAGCGCATCAATCGACTACGTAGACTGGATAAAAACCTGTCGAGAAGGAACCGAGGGAGCAAGCGTTATGAGTTAGCCAGAAGGAGGAAAGCTAAGCTACAAGCCAAACTCAAAGATACCCGTACCGACTTCCTGCACAAGTTATCCACCCAGATAATCCGTGAGAACCAAACGATTGTCTTGGAAGACTTGAATGTGGCAGCGATGATGAAAAACCGCAAACTTTCAAGAGCGATTAGTGATCTCGGATGGCGGCAGTTCCGAAACTATCTGGAAGGTAAGGCTCAAAAGTATGGTCGTCAGTTGAGGGTTAATCAACAGTGAACAGTTTGCTAACAAATACTCACATTGACTAACAAATGTTGCTAGGATTCAAAACTCAGTTAAAAATCAGATCTCCAAACCAAAAAATAGCTTTAGCTAAACACGCGGGTACTGCGCGGCATGCGTGGAACTGGGGACTAGCGCTGACTAAAAGTTTACTTGATCACAATCAGGCAAATCCTGACGACAAGCTCAAGTTCCCCACTGCTATTGATTTGCACGTCTTACTAGTCAAGATAGTTAAGTCTCAACACCAGTGGTACTACCAAGTTAGCAAATGCGCTCCCCAGTATGCTCTCAAACAGCTAGCTCAAGCTTGGAAGCAAGCCTTCAAGAAAACCAGAAAGCCGCCGCGATTCAAGAAGAAAGGTCAAAGAGACAGTTTCACTATTGATGGGGCAATTGAATGTGGGCATTACTGGATCAAAGTGCCAAAACTGGGCAAACTCAAAACCTATGAGCGAATGCCGAGCGGGTTTAAGCCTAAATCAGTAACTATCTCTCGAACTGCTGATCGATGGTTTGTCAGTTTCCGCTCTGAAATCGAGCCAGTATCAACAGAGTTTGTTAATGGCACAGTGGGAGTTGACTTGGGAGTAAAAACCCTGGCGACACTTTCGACTGGCGAAGTTTGGCAAGGCCCCAAGAGCTACCGCCAGCATGAGAAAAAGTTGGCTCGTCTTCAATGGTTGCATCGCCGAAAAGTCAAAGGCTCTAACAATTGGCTCAAAGCTCAAATCAAGATAGCTCGTCTGCATCGCCGCATTGCCAACATCCGTAAAGACACTTTAC
>JAAHGS010000355.1 GCA_010692645.1 Symploca sp. SIO2E9 | reverse complement strand
TTGGGATACTCTTGAACCAGGATTAATCGGGCAAAAACCGGATAAATCGGTCAAGGTCATTTTATTGTTGTCTGAGTGAGGGTTGGTCGTGTCAGCAATTGGGGTTGAGCTTCCCACCCATCTATCTAGACGTTGCTCACATCCCGGTGAGCAGTTCCTTGAAAGCTTTACTTTTGCTATGCTTAGGGTCAAGCCATCCAAGCTCGACCGCTTGCAATAGTGTAAGTCCCATACCCTTCAAGAAACGCGCAGTACGGCGCAACAGCACTGCTTGAACCTCCTCTTTCTTCATGAATCGGGAGATTTCCTTGTCTGTACCACGAGCAAGAATATTCATAGCAGCGTTGTGGTCAGCCTGCAACACGACCCCAGTAAACCTGATAAAGCTGTCCCCGTTCCTGCGACCTAATAAAGTCCCAGTAACAGAGTCAACTTGCGACGTGTAGCTCGGCTGGACTTCTGAGATAACTGAACCAGTCCAGTTAGCCCATTTCTGTAGTGAGTCCCTCATCGCTCCTTTCATCCAGCTATTGAGCTTACGGGACATTGCCTTGGATTGACGCTTACCCTTTATCGGTTGGGTCAAATCCTCAGCAAAAACTTTTAGTGATTCACTTCCAAGTAAAGATTTACTCGCTGAACCTATGACCTGATCGATCGCTTCTTGATCTCGTCTGTAACGGCGGTTTTCTGTCTTTCTGCTGAGATTATTTTCTTTGATCCTGGCAGATTTGGCAGGGTCTATTTTTTCCAGCTTCCGGTGTAATGCCCACAACTTACCACGATTGCGATTTTTGGCGGTAATGCGGTCTGATTTGGAAGTCGCTAACCGCCCTAGCTTTTTGCCATGAGCGCGACCATCAGAATCATAAAAGGCTTCAGTATACCCTTTGTCAACGCCAATCTCTCGACGCTGCCCTGGCGCGGTAATAGTGCCATGGTTGACCAGAAAGTGAATCTCGAAGCGATCAAACTCTTGATTGTGGATGACGCTGATTTGCCCAGTTATCTTACGGTTAGACCTAACTAATATCCGGTTCCGCTTACCCCGTCGCAGTCCAGCCAATTCTAACTGATAGGTATGACGAGAAATGCGCTTACAGGAGTAACCACCTTGCTGGTAAACTATTTGATTCTTTACCCAGCTATGCCCGCGTTGACACTGTTTCCTGACTATACGATGCAAAAAGGGGTCGGTTAAGAAGTCTGTACCAGACAGTCGTTTGTAACATTCTTTCCGACGCTTGTCATTTTCTTTTCCTGGATAGCGCTTGTGTAGACTACGCCCCAATGCTTCGATACAAGCTGCTTGCTGAGCGCTAATCGCCTTGCAGACATCGCTGACCGTCCACTCCATTAATTTGGATGGCAGCTCTAAGGACTCGGGGGTTCTAAAGGCTCTGACTAGTGGGTAGGCGTTTTTCCAGTCAATCCCCCAATAGTTAACACTGCCTAGCTTGTTGTAAGACTCAGAGCGGACAACACCTAAGCGCTGCATTGTCGATAAAAGTTCAGTTTCAACAGACTTTGCCACCCCTACAACTGGGACTATTTGAGTTGAAAGTTTTTCAGTTTGAATTCTGTTTCTGCGCTTAGGCATTGTTCAACCTCCACTGCCTTATCTTTGTCTATTATATTACTACTTGTCTGATTTAACCAATTCCGGAAGAGTAGATTTAATTTCTTTCTCATAGCGACGGAGAAAATACAACTTGGAGCTGAAACAGTGCATGATTGCCATAAAATCGTCCATGAGTTCTTGCTGAGGAGTTTTGTAGGTATGGTTGAGAACAACGATTTGGCATTGGTGTAGATTACAAAACCACTCAACAAACTCAAAGCCAAAGCGACACAATCGGTCTTTATGGGCGACCACCAGTACTTTTATCTCTGATTTGGCTATACGTTCCATCAAGCTCATGAACTTACGGCGCTTAAAGTTAAGTCCCGATCCATATTCTGAGTAACACCGACAATTGGGGAAACTTTTCCCTAAATAATCAATCTGGGAACTCAAATCATCTGACTGAGATTTTGTTGAAACTCTTGCATATAGAACGGTTGGGCGAAGATCTTCTTTATTTATGAGCTGTTGTAAAGATGATGCTAAATATCTTCTATGACCTCCGGGCGATTTAATGTACTGAATTTTCCCAGCTGTCGCCCAACGTGCAAGCGTCTTAGTATCATAGCCATAACGAGTTTTTGCTTCTATTGGAGTAAGGTACATAACTATGTCTGATTTATCACGTTATGTACCATTTTATCCCAGTATTTTGCTATCTAATTGCGAGGCGG
>JAAHGS010000354.1 GCA_010692645.1 Symploca sp. SIO2E9 | reverse complement strand
TTCTATCGAACTAGGTGGATTGCCCTTAGATGATGCCCTATCTCTAGTAGAGCAGGAACTTGAGCGCCCCCTAAGCTCACAGGAGTACTCGGAAGGGTCGCAACTTTGCACTGCCTTGGAGGGAAACCCTCTATACTTACTACAGGCAGTGGCTTTGGTCAGAGAGGAAAACCTATCGCTAGGGGAAGTAGCTCAGCAAGTAGAGTCGGCAGTCTCGCTCCAAGCTTGGACTCAACAGCTTATGGCTTGGTCTGAGAAACCTCACAGGTTAATTTTAGCAGTGCTAGCAGCTGTAGGCGGCTTGACTTTGGGAGCGCAACATTTGATGGCTCTAACGGGACTTAGAGAAATTGAACCTGTGCTTGAAACCTTAGTACAGCGCAACTTAGTACAAGATGTTGACTCTCGCTACAGGATAAGCAGCAATCTGGTTGAGGATTTGCAGCTGAGGTGGAAACTGACGCCCTTTCAAGAGCAGATTCTCAACTACTTCGCTGGTTGGACTCAACAGCAGCAGCAACAACCGCAACACCTCTGGGAAGAATCCTCGGTTATTTTAGAGATTTTAGAGTGGGGAGTTAAAGTTGGTCGTTGGTCTCAGGTACTGTGCTTGGGAAGAGCAATTGAGGGTACATTAGCTCTTGCTGGGCATTGGGGGGCGTGGGCAGTAGTACTATTATCAGTACTTCAGGCGGCACGGGCATTAGGCAATCAAGAGATTCAAGCCTGGGCTTTGCATCAATTGGGTACCCGTGCCCTCTGCTTAGAGGAGACAACGGAAGCTCGGGATTATCTCAGGCAGGCTCTCTATATCAGGCAGGAATCACTCAATGACCAAGTTGGAACTCAAGCAACTAATAATCATTTGGAATTGCTTGAACAGCCAACTCCGGAATCTCAGACAGTTATCCAAGATCAGGAATCTCAGACAGTTATCCAAGATCAGGAATCTCAGACAGTTATCCAAGATCAGGAATCTCAGACAGTTATCCAACAGGATCAATTGGATGCTCCAACCAAAAAAAGGATGCCACTGGTATGGAAGAGTGGGATTGCTATTTTAATCATAGCCCTAGGAGGAGTGCCATGGTTGATTCATTTGCTTTTGTCCAATCAAAATGCCAAAAATCCAAGCCCCAGTCAATCTGAGTTTTCCGCTCTTACTCAGTCGGAATTTCCTAGTAACAACCAGTTGGAAATATCAAGTCCTAGCCCATCAAAACTTTTAACTCCCAGTCCCTCAAAGATTATCGTTTCTAGAGAGTCGGATATCCCTAATTCTAGTCCGTTAGAGAGTCCAAGCTCTAAAAAATCTGAACTACCAAGCTCTAGTTCGTTAGAGAGTCCAAGCTCTAGAAAATCGGAAGTTCTAAGCTCTCCAGAGTCAGACACTCCCAATTCCCCTGAATCTGAGAGCCCAAATCCTAGAGAACCAAAACTCCTAAGTTCTACAAAGCCAGAACTTCCTAACTCCTCTGAATCTGAGAGTCCAAACCCTAGAGAGTTGGAAACTCCAAGCCCCACTGAGTCTGAGCAGTTAAGTTCTCCAGAGTCGGAAACTCCAAGCCCCAGTGAGTTTGAGGAACCGAACTCTCTAGAGTTAGAAACTCCAAGCCCCAGTGTATCTGAGGAGCCAAGCTCTCTAGAGTTAGAAACTCCAAGCCCCAGTGAGTTTGATCTCTCAAGCTCTCCAGAATCAGAACTTCCCAACTCTTCTGAGCCTGAAATTCCAAACACTGACTTGTCAGAAACTCCAGCTCCAAAACTTACCTCTCTATCGCTTGCTCAAAGCCGCGCTAATTTAGGTACTACTGTTGAGGGTATGCTCACTCTTAGTAATCCAGCCCCTGATGGCGGTGTTGTCGTTAATCTTAAAAGCGATGACATGTTTCTTGTCAAAGTGCCGTCAGAAATCACCTTAGCGCCTGGAGAAACTACTGCTACCTTCAAGTTCTCAATCCCTTCTCCGGAAGACAATAGCGACTACCTATTTATGGATGTGACTTCTATAGAAATTACAGCTTATCTAGAGGGGGAGTTACCCCAAAAAACGCAATTGAGCGTCTATTATCCAAATTAATCTAAGAGAAAAAATCTCAATTTTTATCAAACATTGAGGCTTTCGATAGGCAAGGTATTTCGTCAAACTGAGGATTCAATGTTGTTCCCCAGATCCTATAACATTTAGTTACAGGTGCGGGAAAGGATTGGGTGAACAGGGTACTCCGGGAATTAGTGAACCACACTAATTCAACTTTCAAGTGTATCTCTGTAGCACCCGTAGGTATAGCAATTGATCTACTTTCACCTAAGATAAATTTTCCA
>JAAHGS010000353.1 GCA_010692645.1 Symploca sp. SIO2E9 | reverse complement strand
GAGACAATTGATTTACCTAGCGCCGACCGCCAAAAAAAGGTGGAATCTTCCCTATGGCAATAGGCAAAACGAGAGATTACGTATTGTTCATTTTGGGGGGTATAAAACTCTGGGTGATACTCAAAGGTTGAGCAAGGGATAAGTCTGGCTAATTCCGTCTCTCCCTGTCTAATCAGATAACAGACTTGTCCAATGCCCGTTAAATAGTTGAGATGTTGCTCTAGCTGGGGTAAATAGTCCGCGCCCTCTGTCTCAACAATGATCTGACGGAGTTCAGACTCTTTGGTTCCCTCATTTAGGGCACAGAGAACCTGTTGCAGTCCTAGACAACAATCGGAAAACTCATCAAGATCTACGTATTCCTTAAACTGGAGAGTAAACAGGTCGCTCATTTGCATAAACTGTAATAGTTACTGGGATTTTCCCAGAGTATCTTTTTCATGGTTGCGTTTGACAGAAAATCCTCTAAAGCAAGCATTTCGCCTACTATATCTGGGTTGTAGTCAATGTGTGGGTAGTCAGAGCCGAAAAGAAGATTCTCAGAACCTATGAAGTCTAAAATGTTTTTGAGGTATGGTTCTGAAGGTTCTATTGAGACATAACATTGCCGACGAAAATAATCAGAGGGTTTCATTTTTACTGTCTCTGCTACTTCCCACCGAAGCTGTTCGTATTCTTCGTCGAGCCTCCACATCCAATAAGGGAGCCAGCCACAGCCAGCCTCTAGGAAAGCAAACTTTAGGGATGAATGGCGCTCTAGGACTCCCCCTTCAAGCAATGCCAAAAACGCTGTCATCAGTTCCATAGGATGAGAGCAAGCGTGTCTGGCGAAGCGAGTGCTGAATCGATCCGATCCTATTGTAGGCAATTGGCTATGGCTTCCCTCATGAATACTCACGCTCACCCCTAAACGAGCGCATTCCCCCCAGAAAGGCTCATAAGAGGGATCATTTAATAACCGACCGTGAACTGGATTAGGACGCAAAAATACCGTTTTCCAACCCCAATCTGCAATGCGCTGTAGCTCAAGAGCCATAGTCTCAGGACTGTGTAGGCTAATGGCGGCAACTCCCCTTAACTTTTCAGAGTCAAAGGAACAAAAATCATGGAGCCAGTTGTTGTAAGCTCTGGTGTATGCATCCGAGAGTTCTGAGGACATCGCATCCATCGCCAAAACCCACAACCCGACGGTGGGATAGAGAAAAGCAACATCGGTGCCCATGCGCTGCATCGCCTTAACCTGAGACTCTGGATCTGTCCCTAGATCTCCATATTTTTCAAGCTCTATTTCACTTAGCCTTGCCCCTTCTACCCACAGTTGATCTGAGATTCGGTCATAAACGATCTGTCCTTGGATGGTTAGATTTTTTAGGGGATGCTCATCCTCTGTGGCATTAATGCTCGGGACAAAGGGCTGAAACTCCGGCTCAAGGTACTGTTCCCACAGCTCAATGGGTTCAGTAACATGGCAGTCGGCATCAATTATTTTGTGATTGTTCAGCATGATCAAAGAAAAATAGGGAATGAATTTAACTGTTGCTCTTGGTATGGGGCTTTTAAGTCTCCAAGCTTTACAGGAACATCATAGAGCCTTCCTTTTTCCCATCGCTTCCAAAAGTGGCGTAAACCGGGGACAACGACTTTAACGACACTCAAGCCAATATCAGGACGAGTCTGGTTTAACACTAAAGTTTCAAGCCCGTTGTTTTTTGCGATTTGGACGCATTTCTCAATGTCAAGACGAAGATCCTCTGTCGCCATCTGTGGATAGTCAGCAGCTTTTTTGGCTGGCAGATAGCTAGGAGCAAGATAAGAGTACCTATCTAATGTCGCTTCTTTCCACCACTGATTAGCTAATTCGTCAGAGCAGTAATACTCAGTGTTCCCGCTCTCATCCGTCAACAAAACCAATGGCAATACTTGGTTTAGTTCGGTTATAGCTCTCATGATGCCGAGTCTGGCATCAAAATGCGCCCCAAAGCCATAAATCAGATCCTCTGTCTCCATGTTGAGTCTGCTAGAGATGGCGGCAAAAGCAGGGATGCCTAAGTCACTGGTCAGATCTAAAACCCATAAATCTCGGTTGATGCTCTGGTAATAATCGCGGAGATTATCGAGGTAAGAATCATTGAAACTGTCTAGCTCTACGGCTGGTTTCGGAAGGCGGTTGTACCACCACACGGCGACAGCATCACGCTCTACCAGTTCCATAAACCGTTCATTTAAACTTGAGGAAATCTAAGGGCGTCCTCAAGACGCAGCTCGAACAGTGAAGGCTGCGGTTCTGGGGTCAGGAGTCCCGCCTGCCATCAGAAGTGCCTTGCAGCTTCCCACTGAGC
>JAAHGS010000352.1 GCA_010692645.1 Symploca sp. SIO2E9 | reverse complement strand
GAGGACTTGGTGCGATTCGTTGCGTCGAAACCAGACCTTACGGGTTCCTGGGGGATCAGCCGCTAGTAACATCAGAACCTAGACAACTTGATAACCATGCTGGTGCAAGCCCAGCCCTCTCGGAATCAGAGTGAAAGCCCTACCCCTACAACTAGGAACTAACAATCCTAGGAGTAAAGCGGGGTCGAACAGCGAAACACTGCAAGCCTTACCCGGCAGTGCTAGTAGCAGGCAGGGACTCACGGGTACGAAAAGGAAGGTACGCCCGAATCATCGTAACGTAGAAGTGGCGCAATCAGGCTGAACCGCCACAGCCAAAAGGCAACAGGATAAGGAATCTAGGTTCAAGTCCCTAAGATTGATTCTCCAGACATCCTCGGTGAATAGTACCGCCCTAAAAGTCCAATCAATGGTTATCAGGAACGAAGTAACCTCTATATCCGCTCTCTGGCTGGTCGATGACCAGAGAAGGTAGTTAGCCGCAAGGGATATAGAGGCAGGATTGAGTCAGAAGCCAATGCCATCTTGCCTAAGTGAGGTGGATATGCAGACAGACTCACGATGTAAGAAAGATAGGGTTGTAAGTAACAGTGAACAAGTCTAAAGCACGGGGTTTTGCCCCGATGATGGAATGGGCAGGAGTTAACTGGAGAAAGCTAGGAAAGCGTCTGTTTAAGCTGCAAAAACGAATCTATCGAGCCGCACTTCGTGCCGCTTCGCTAACACAACGTGGTGATGTCAAAGCTGTTCGACGACTCCAAAAAACTTTGATGAAGTCCTGGAGTGCGAAAATGATTGCGGTGCGAAGGGTGACTCAGGATAACAAGGGAAAGAAGACGGCAGGTGTGGATGGTGTTAAATCACTGACCCCAAAGCAACGTCTAGAACTTGTTGAAAACCTGCGAGTCTACCAAAAAGCGAAACCGACCCGTCGAGTTTGGATACCCAAGCCAGGGAAGGATGAGAAACGCCCATTAGGTATACCTACCATGTACGACCGCGCATTGCAGGCGCTCACCAAGCAGGCACTTGAACCTGAATGGGAAGCACTATTTGAACCCAACAGTTATGGGTTTAGACCAGGACGCTCATGTCACGATGCAATCGAAGCTATATTTAACAACATCCGACTCAAACCAAAATGGGTTCTAGATGCTGATATATCCAAGTGCTTTGATAAAATCAACCACACGTCACTACTTAACAAATTAAATACCTACCCATCCATGAGGCGACTAATAGGCTCTTGGCTTAAAGCAGGTGTGATGGATAGAGATTCATATGGTGATACATTTGAGGGTACACCACAAGGAGGGGTCATCTCCCCTCTATTGGCAAATATCGCCCTCCACGGAATGGAAGAACGTATAAAGCAGTATGCCGAAACCTTACCAGGAGGAAGGCAAAAAAACAGATACGCCTGTAGCTTAATACGTTACGCAGACGACTTTGTGATTCTCCACGAAGACCAAACCGTTGTCCAAAGATGTAAAGAGATCATCTCTGAGTGGTTAATTGGCATGAGTTTGGAATTAAAACCAAGTAAGACAAAAATCACCCACACTTTTGATGGATTCGACTTTCTAGGATTCAATATAAAACAATATAAAGTGGGGAAATGTCACTCGAAACAAGGTTTTAAGACCATCATCACCCCATCTAAGAAATCAGTTAAAGTCCATTACGAGCGCCTTGCAGAGGTAATAGAATCTCACAAGGCAGCCCCACAGAAGGCTCTAATCAGCCGACTTAACCCCATAATAAGGGGATGGACGAACTATCACAGCACCGTATGTAGCAAGGAAACATTCAGTTATCTGGGATATTTACTCTGGAACAGATTGCAAAGATGGGGATATCAAAGGCACCCAAATAAATCAAAAACCTGGGTGAATAACAAATATTGGGGGTCACATCAAGGGTCAAACTGGTCGTTCCAAGATGGAGCAGTGCAACTGCTCAAACATACCGAAACTCACATAATTCGGCATGTCAAAGTCAAAGGAACAGTTAGTCCCTTCGATGGAAATCTTACCTACTGGAGTTCAAGAATGGGTAAACATCCTGAGATGCCCGAACAGAAGGCAAAACTGCTCAAGCATCAAAAAGGGAAATGTGCCTATTGTGGTCTAATCTTTCGCGATGAAGACATCCTTGAGGTTCACCACATGCAGCTTCGTTCAAAAGGCGGTAGTCACAAGCTTGAAAACTTGGAGTTACTACATCTACATTGCCACGATAAAATACACGGTACTCATGTCAAGAGTTCTTACATTGAGGAGCCGGATGAGGTGAAAATCTCACGTCCGGTTTTGAAGACGAGTCGGTCGGGTGATCGTCCGGCTTAGTTTAACAA
>JAAHGS010000351.1 GCA_010692645.1 Symploca sp. SIO2E9 | reverse complement strand
TGAGACGGGGAGACGGGGAGACGAGGAGACTGGGAGACGGGGAGACGGGGAGATGGGGAGATGGGGAGATGGGGAGATGGGGAGATGGGGAGATGGGGAGATGGGGAGATGTTGAAAAATCTCAAGTTTGAAGTTGATTTTTTCAGGACTTAGGCAAAGAACATCGTGGGCAGAATGCATAGACTACAGATGAATTTGATCAAAGATGATCAACCCTATCTGTAGTGCTAGCGTCCCGCTAACATACCAAAAGGCGTAAGTCCTATATTTTTATTCCCTTGTGCCCTCGTACTTTTGCCTTATCTTTGGCAGAAGTACTAAGACTCAGATGCATGCTAATTCAACCAATCTCTTCGCCAGAACTTGAATCAGGGGACGATTCCCCACAGGTTCACCCCGTTTGAGTCGGTGAACAGTTCCCCTTAACTGAGGTAATTCAGTTTGAATTTCATCAGTTTCTGCCTCAAGATTGCTATAGATAATGGCAATAACAGGCAAGTTAAGTTTTTGACAAAAAGCTTGCCACTGGGCAACTTCTAATTCCGACTTAGCCAAAATAACCCCATGAGTCGCCTCAGACATAATCAATTCATTCTCCCGACTCATCTTGCCCCCCACATCAAACAGCAATAACGAGTTTTTATTAATTTCTATATCTCTAGCTTTGGCAGCGGCAAATTCCGGTGTAAACTTCGCCTTGTACTCCTTTTTTAATTGTTGGGCTAACTCCGGATGCCTCTGCGCCGTTTCCGAAAACCAACAACCATCACCATCAGGACAACCGGAGATGACATAAAAATCTTTGGGAGCATCAACTCGATTGAAAATCGCCTCCTTCAACCCATCTCGAAAAACAGTTTTGCCCGTATTCGGAGGTCCACACAGCACAACTTTAACCGTCTGGTAGTGATCTCGCTCAACATCAATCGTGTCCCCAACCTGGTAATCTTGAGTATGACTGAGAGTGATAACATAGCGGTCTAAGCCCCGATCCCCAGTTTTCGGATCGAATACTGCGATCGCATCATAGAAGCGAGATAATTCCCAAGCCATGACAAAACTCGCTAACACAGTTGAACGCCCGTTAATTTTGAGAAGTTTTCCCCCCTTCAACTGCCCGGAATCAATTAACTGCTGTAACCCAGCTTTGGCATCTCGGACAATTTGGTCTCCATCTACTTGTACAGCATGATTGATTTGTACTTTCAGGACATCTCCTTCCCAAGCCATGAAAAATGAAGGTGCGGCTAACTCAGAGTGACTCTTAACCTCCCTAACTTCTCCAGTCTCAAAATCAAGGCGACAGGAGAGAGGATAATCAACTGTCGTACTGCTGACAACCACATACGCTCCCAGTCGCGTATCCGAAACCGCGATTGCTTGATAGAGATGTGCCATCTCATGAGAGAGGGTATAACTTGCCAGTACCGAAATCCTCCCCTGAATCTTGAGGATTTTTCCGCCAGTGAGTTGCCCAGAAGCAATCATCTGTTTGACAAGAAATTGCACATCCCGCACAATGCCTACGCCATCGGCAGGAACTGGCTTACCTTCATCGGTTTTGGCAAAATCCACTTTCAGAGTATTGTCTACCAATTGTATCGAATAAGTTGTCATTGTCCCTTTAAGAGTGATGGGTTTGACTGCCGAGCATGACATGGGTTGGTATTCCTTTAGTATTGAGTTAATTTCACTATGACTGGCAGTAAGAAAAGGGGCTTGCCAATAGGTAATACCAAATCTTGGTTAAATACCCCCTTTTTTAAAAAGCAAGGGGAGCAGTTTACTTTTCACGGGTAGTCTGATAACAAGCGTTAAAGTAAGGGAGACGGGGAGACGGGGAGACGGGGAGACGGGGAGACGGGGAGATGGGGAGATGGGGAGATTGAGCGATGGAAAAGAGGAATAAGGCAAAAACCCACGAAGATTTGGAAGTCTATCAGATAGCATTTGAGGCTGCCATGCAAATCTTCGATCTCTCAAAGAAGTTTCCTGTCGAAGAGCGATACTCTCTTACTGACCAAATTCGCCGTTCATCTCGTTCGGTTTGTGCTAATCTCGCAGAAGCCTGGAGGAAGCGCAGATATAAAGCAGCGTTCTTAGCCAAATTGAATGACTGTGAAACAGAAGCCGCAGAAGTTCAAGTTTGGTTGAAGTTTGCCGTAAAATGCGGATATTTAGAAATTGAGCTGGGTAGAGACCTTTATGGAACATACAACCAAATCTTGGGAAGCTTGGTCAAAATGATTAACGAACCGGATAGCTGGTTGCTATAATCTCTCCCCCAGTCACCCCATCCCCCCATCTCCCCCTCCCCCCCCCCCCCCCCCCCCCTCCCCCCCCCCCCCCCCCCCTCCCCCTCCCCCCCCCCCCC
>JAAHGS010000350.1 GCA_010692645.1 Symploca sp. SIO2E9 | reverse complement strand
GTGCGACGTGAAAGTCGTGTATAGGTGCATCAGCACTAAAGACTGAGGAGCCGTCTCCTCTATGGGACTCCTTCCCCATATTCCCATGTAAAAGGGTCAAGTACCCCGCCTACCGAAGTAGTAAGCAATGAAACTAAGGGAATGCAAGGCACAAAAGCCAGAATACGGACAGCTCATTTGATATATCCGGCAAGGGAAAGGGAGATAAGGGTTAACGAAAGTGAATCATCATAAGCTCCGTGAAACGAAAATGGCGAAATGAGCTGATACGCCATGCCAAAAGGCAAGCAGGTAAATCGTTGAGGTGCGGATATCAACGATGAAGGAGTAAAACCCCTGTCGGAGTATAGATGGAACCCAAACCTCTCGCAGGTCACATACACGAAACACGGTAAACCCCACTAGCTCTTGGGTAAGGTCGAAAGCCCAAGTAGGTCAACCGCAAGGAAGACGGAACTGCCGAGGGGGTAAAGGATGCCAGAGAAAGCGAAGGTCATGGGTAACGCCATGAATAGGGGTTCAAAATTTGCCCCACATCGAAAGGTGGCAGACTTCTGGCGGGTCTTCAGCGATAAATCAAAGTAAGGGAATTGAACCGACGTGAAAGATAGGGTCAGTAATGACATCGGAGCGAAGGAACCGTTAAAGACATGGGAATCCATTGAATGGAAACGCGGGAATAAACGGATTAAAAACCTGAGACAGCGAATTTATCGAGCAACTCAGAACCGACAGTGGAATAAGGTTCGCAGCCTTATGAAACTGATGATACGTAGCTACTCCAATCTAATATTGTCTGTGCGAAGAGTAACTCAGGAAAACGAAGGGAGAGGGACGGCTGGCATCGACGGTCAGACGGCAACCACCCCCGCAGAAAGAGTAAAACTCGTTAAGGAAATGAAGGATTACACCCTATGGAAAGCTCAACCCGCTAAAAGGGTATACATTCCAAAAGCCAACGGAAAACAAAGACCATTAGGGATTCCGACACTCAAAAACCGCATAGCACAAGCAATAGTTAAGAATGCACTAGAACCTAGCTGGGAAGCCCGAATGGAGGGCAGCAGCTACGGTTTCAGACCAGGTAGAAGCTGTCATGATGCCATAGAACACTCATGGGTTCGCCTAAATAAACAGGGGAATGACAGGTGGGTATTAGACGCAGATATCAAAGGAGCGTTCGATAACATCAGCCATGAGGTCATACTCAAAACCATCGGAGACATACCTGGAAGAGAGTTAATTAAACAATGGCTGAAAGCAGGTTATGTAGAATCCGAAATATTCCATGAAACGCAAAGCGGAACACCACAAGGGGGGATAATTTCACCTCTATTAGCTAACATAGCGCTGGATGGAATCGAGAAATTCCTAAGCCAATTCAAAAAAAGGCAAGGGAAGAACAAGTCTCCTAGAGCGCCTAAATATGGATTTGTCAGATACGCTGACGACTTCATTATCACCGCCGAAACAAAAGAGGATATTGAGGAAATAATTCCCTCGGTAAAGGAACTCCTCAAGACAAGAGGACTGGAATTAAATGAGGACAAAACCAATAGTGTTCATGTAGAACAAGGATTCAACTTTCTGGGGTTCAATGTCCGTCACTTCCAGGGAAGCTGCATAATAAAACCTCAAAAGGAAAAAGTAAAACTATTCCTTAGAGAAATACGGGAATGGCTTAAATCCAACAAACACGCCAGTCCAGAAGCAGTCATCCAATACCTAAACCCCCGCATCAGGGGGTGGGGAAACTACTATAAACACGGGGTAAGCAGCAAAGTGTTCAGCTATGTTGACCACCAAATTTTTCAGGCAATCTGGAAATGGTCACTAAGCAGACACCCAAACAAGGGGAAGAAGTGGGTGGCAGGGAAATATTTCATCACTGTCAATGACAGGAAATGGAACTTTCATGCAACAGTTGAAGACAGAAAAGGGAAGAGGAAAAACCTAATCCTAACAAAACTCGGAGACTTACTAATAACCCGCCACGTCAAAATCAAAGGAAAGGCGTCCCCTGATGACCCCAACCTGACCGAATACTGGGAAAAACGTAGAACCAACTACGGAAAAACATACTTTGCAAAAGGTTCCAAGCTATTTAATGTAGCCCAAAACCAAAGCTGGAAATGCCCAGTATGCGGGGAACACCTGTTCAATGGAGAAAAGCTACACACCCACCATAAAGTGCCAATAAAAGATGGAGGAACTAATAGGGGAGACAACCTAGTCCACCTACACCTCACCTGTCACAAGCACGTACACACGGGTAAATGCTCTGAGGTTCTGGAGGCTTGAGCCGGATGATGGGAAACTGTCAAGTCCGGTTCTTAGGGGGGAGAGATGCGGCGACGTATGCTCTCCTACCCGACAA
>JAAHGS010000035.1 GCA_010692645.1 Symploca sp. SIO2E9 | reverse complement strand
CACTTGTATCACCTCCTTATGCTCTATTATACACCTATTCTTATAGAGCGCAATGGCGGTTCCTAAGTGCTGACTGGCAATTCATCCCATCGCTAAAAGCGAGGGTCTTCTTGCCGGAGTAGATAAAAATCTTCAAGCCCCAATTTCTGAGCTTGATTACAGTATTGTTTTTAAACAAAAAATTATTTATCTTGACATTTGATCACAAAATAGATTTTAATTGTCAGAAAGCCCCTTTAATTGTTACAATGAGCTTACTTATATTAGGCTAGTCCTAGCAAATTAGATTTTGCTGATTTTTCTGGACTAGTTTGATTTAAGGAATTAGAATCGAAGATGTGAGTAGATTGTTAGTGCATCTTCAAGTAGTTTAAGTCACTCGTCTGCTAATGCCTTGAAATATCAGGTTTGATATAACAACGCATCAGGGTAATTTGGGAAAGGCTTTGAAGTAACGCTCGAATCCTCCCAGCACTAGTTGTAGGTATATAGCCTGGGGATTTTTTATAGCCCCCAAAGCTTCGCACTAGTTGAAGAGGAGCAAACAGACATTATTGAGCGGGCTTTTACTGGCGTTCGGCTTTTGGTCATATTCAACAAGAATACCTTTAGTAATCGCAGTTTTCCGAACTCAACTATGGTCAACAAGGTGGAATTAAAGTAATCAATAGAGCCTTAAAAAAATAAATTGGGTACATAAATAAGCTACTTAATCTTAGCAGTTCTATGACCTAAATGCATGATCAAAGTCCCCTTTTTTTTAGATTCAATCGATTATGGAAATGATTTGTCGATGAATTCTCAAACATCTTTCCCTCCTCTACAAGGCTACAGATTTGGCGATTCCCAAAGAGCTCAATTGCTTGCAACTTTAAAGAGGATTCACTTTAGTGGTCAACTGGTGTGGACGGCTTCAAATGATGGACAAAAATGGATTTTTTACTTCTGTTTGGGTCGCATCATTTATGCCACAGGAGGTACTCATCCAGTAAGAAGGTTGGCAAGGAGCTTAGCTACTTACTGTTCTCAGATACCTCTTGACATTACCCAGTTGCGACCTGCTTTGCGGAGGTTCGAGCTTAATAACTACACCAGCAGTTGGGAATATCAATTATTGTGCTTGTGGGTAGAGCAAAAAAAAATCACTCAAGAACAAGCAGAAGAAGCAATCCAGTCTATCTTATCAGAGATTCTGTTTGATATATCGCAAGCCCAAACTTTGACTCATCACATCAAGGAAGAAAGCTCTATATCTAAGCAACTTATCTTGATTGATGAACAGCAAGCGATTGAGGAAGTGCAGAGGCTTTGGCAAAAGTTGTGGAATGCTAAAATCACTGAATATTCTCTCGATAAAGCACCAGTAATTAAGCAACCCAAGCAACTACAAGAAAATACTTCAACGAAGGTTTATCAAGCTTTAACTCAACTATTAGACGGAAAAAATACTCTGCGCGATCTAGCAATAAAAACACAACGAGATGTCGTGCAAGTAAAACGTTCACTCCTGCCTTACCTTAAATCCGGTTTAGTTGAACTAATTAGCATCCCTGATTTACCAGATCCGTTTTTCCAAGAAGTTCCGGATCCACCATCTCTTAAACAGGAGAACTCTAACAAACCACTAATTGCTTGTGTAGATGATTCTCTTTCAATTTGTCAGACGATGGAAAAGCTGATGACAGCAGCAGGATATCAGTTTATGAGCGTTAATGACGGTTTGCGGGCGCTGACAATTCTGTTGCTCCGTAAGCCAGATTTAATTTTTTTAGATTTAGTCATGCCCAACACCAATGGGTATGAAATTTGCCGCCAATTAAGGAAGGCTCCTTCCTTCCGCGAGACTCCAATTGTGATCTTGACTGGAAATGATGGCATTGTTGATCAAGTCCGAGCTAAGCTGGTAGGGGCATCAAGTTTTTTAAGTAAACCAGTAGATGCTCAGAAAGTTTTGGGTGTAATCTATAAGCACTTATCGCAGGATTCGATAAGTGCGCGAAGAATTTAAACTTGAAGGCTAGAAAATGGTAGACTCGTCGGCAGCTTGCTGCAGGCTATGTTAAAGTCTTCAACGCTCAACCGGCCATTGCGCGACTGGTGCAATCACTACTTTCCTTGACTGTTCAATCATCAAGAATTCCATGAGTACTGCCCTAATTGTTGAAGATTCACTGACTGATCAAGAACTCCTCTCTGGTTGTCTACAACAAGGAGGTCTTAATGTCTTGACTGCCAAAAACGGAGAAGAAGCAGTAGCCAAAATTCATAACCATAAACTGGATGTAATTATTCTAGATGTAGTATTACCTGACCGCAGTGGCTTTGAAATCTGTCGCGAACTTAAATCCCAAGCAGCAACTAGTGGAATTCCCATTATTATCTGCTCTACTAAAGGAGGTAAACTGAATAAATTGTGGGGTCTCAGGCATGGAGCCAATGCTTATCTAGTTAAACCGATTGATCAGGAAGAACTGGTGCAAACTGTTAGAAATTTGATCGGAAGCTAAACCAGGGTGAACGAAATTTTGGTTGGAATTTCAATTCTCCGCGTCTGGAGCGTCTACTTACTTATTTCCCCACTCTTTTTTTCGCTCACCCGCTAAACCCCTCCAAAAATCTATGTCCAACTCTTTATCACTCCCAGGCTCCCAGCTGCCACCTACTGATTCAAACTCTTTAGAAGAAAGAGAGCAGTATTTGCGATTTTATCTTGAGCCTGATACCAATGCCCTCTTGCCTATACTGCAATTGGCTGAGGTACTCAACGTTCCCATTGCTCAGATTGTACCAATTGCTCACATGCCTGCCTGGGTTATGGGAGTCTATAATTGGAGGGGCGAAATCTTATGGATGGTTGATTTGGGACACCTAGTCGGACTCACTCCCTGTTACCAACAAGCAATTAACACCTCGACATATACGACAATTATCTTAGATGTAACCTCCAAGTATGCTAACTCTACCAAGGTTAAGAGCCAGATGCTCGGTGTAATTGTCAACCGGATAGAAGATATTGAGTGGTGCAATTCTAATCAGATTCAATCCCCGCCATCATCTACTATTACCCCTGATCTGTTACCATTTTTGCGGGGCTACTGGTTGAAATCAGATGATGATATGTTGGCAGTTCTCGATGGCAAAGCGGTTATTGCTGCTATGCCTAAACCGGAGCTGTGATCTGATCTTTGAGAGTGAGGAAGTAGAGGAAAAAGCTCTGGCAACTAAATTGGTTGAAAATTATAGAAATTTGGTAGTGCATCAGATGGCTGGCGAAGCAGTAATAAAGAATTGATTTTGAATTGATTGAAAAGGTTCCTATATGAATAACTCGATAAGTGAGCTTGACTAATTTCTTCAATAAGCCTCTACCATCTTAGCTGAACTGACATTAGACTGAGCGAGAATTAGATTCAGGGGAAGTTAATTATTTCTATATCTTCATAATACCAGCTGCAATAATATCAACGCTCTACTTTGTCTCCTCAGCGTCTTGATTTTAACTAGCTATCTATTTGTATTAGAGAATTTCTTCTATGACTCAGACTCCTCCCCAAAATTCTGCTGAGAAAAATGCTAATGACCGCAGTTGGTCTGCTAACGGTTTTCCAGCCGGGGGGCAAACTGCTGCTATTGATGATTCCTCTGATCCGAGAGATTTGCTATCCTCGCAAGCAGGCTCTCGGATCAAACAGCGGCAAACTCCTTGGTGGTCCTTCTCTGGTATGAGATTAGCTAGTTTGCGAACTAAAGCAACTTTACTGGCAGTTGCGATCGGTACGATTCCAGTAGTACTAGTTGGATCCACTGCTTATTTTGCTGCTAGCCAAGGGATTAGGGAGCAAATCATTCAAAATGAAAGAACTAATGCTCAAGACCTCCAAGACAAGTTGAATATCTTCATTCAACAGGCATATGACAACACGGTTCTAATGGCTAGTCTCGATATCTTCACCAAACCCGAATTGAGTAGCTCATTCACTACAAAGGAAAAAAACCAAACCCTCAAGCGCTATATAAAGACTTTCAATTTCTACGAAAATATTGCCATCTTTGACATGAATGGTGACTTGCTTTATGGCTCGAAGGATGATGTTGTACGTGATGCTAGGGGCGTTGATTGGTTTGAAGCAGTACGTAAAAACGATCGTCCACTCATTAATAAGCCACGACCAGCCTTAAACAATAAAGTTTTTAGTACTTTTATTGCTGTTCCAGTTAAGGATCAAGGAACTGGCAAAACAATAGCAGTTCTCCGCAGCCGTGTCCTGATGAGTGTTATTAACGATGTATTTGGATTCGATCCTGAGCGGAGTCAACAATACTATCTAACAGATTCTCAAAATCAAATTACTGCATCTGGTACTGAAGAGCCGCTTCAGAAAAAATTAGAGGAAGTGTTTCCCAAAGTTTTCTCTGAAATTCAGCAAAGAGAAGGAGAAATTCCTCCGATAATCGCTAAGGAAAATGGGAAAGAACAAATTTTTACCTACCTCCCTGATGAAGAGCTTAAAAAAGATTATGATCTTAATTGGAGTTTGCTCGTCACTCGTCCTACAGAAATTGCTTTTGCTCCTCAAAGACAGTTGCTCTGGACCCTATTAGTAGGGACTGTCATAGTTACCTTGATAGTAGCAGCGATCGCTGTTGCCATCGCTAACCGAGCAACCCTCCCAATTCTAGCTGCTACCAACGCAGTGGCAAAAATTGGTCAGGGAGAATTGGAAACTCGCATGGAAGTTAAAGGGGAGGATGAACTTGCCCAACTGGGAGTTAATATCAACGATATGGCTGGTCAAATCAAAATGCTTCTACAGGAACAAGTACTTGCAGCCGAGGAGAGACAACGATTTCAAGAAGAGCAGCGCTACGCCGAGACCCTGCAAAATCGGATTTTGGAATTACTAGAGGAAGTAGAACCAGTTAGTAGAGGAGACCTCACAATTCAGGCTAGGGTAACGGCAGATGACGTTGGCACGATTGCTGACTCCTATAATTTCATGATTGGGAACTTGCGTCAAATTGTCTCTAAGGTGCAAGCAGCAGCTAGTAATGTAGCTGAAACCACCAGAAACAATGAATTTTCTGTGCAATCTCTCTCAACAGAAGCCTCCCATCAGGCAGAGGAAATTGCCCAGACTCTCAAGCAGGCACAAGAGATGACTGAATCGGTGCGACTGGTTGCTGTTAATGCTCAAAAAGCGGCAGTGGTTGTACAACAAGCAGCTCAGACTGTGGAAGAAGGCGACTCGGCTATGAACCGGACAGTAGATGGAATTGTGGCGATTCGGGAAACAGTAGCCCAAACTCGTCAAAAGGTGAAATACCTTGGGGAATCTTCACAAAAAATTTCCACAGTAGTTAACCTAATTAGTTCCTTTGCTTCTCAAACTAAATTACTAGCATTTAACGCTTCAATTGAGGCAGCAAGAGCTGGGGAGGAAGGTCGAGGTTTTGCTGTGGTTGCAGATGAAGTGCGTACGCTGGCACAGCAATCGGCAGAAGCTAGTACAGAAATCGAAAAGCTAGTGGCAGCTATCCAGGGGGAAACTAACGAGGTAATCGCGGCGATGGAAGCAGGTACTGAACAGGTAGTGACGGGTACTCGCCTAGTGGAGGAAACTCGCGAGAGTCTCAACAAAATTACAACCGCTTCTGCCGAAATTAATCAATTAGTTGAAGCCATTACCAAGGCAACGATTTCGCAATCAACAGTTTCCGAAACTGTGACTCAAACGATGACGAATATAGCTGAGATCTCCAGCAAAACTTCAAAGGAGGCAAACCTTGTATCCTCTTCTTTTGAAAAACTGCGAGTGGTTGCCCAGGAACTACAAGAGGATGTAAGTCAATTCAAAATTAGTTAGTACAATTTGTTCTGAGTCATTGGGGTTTCCATCTCTTTCCTCCTTGTCCTTTCCCCAACTTCTGCAAGAAGTCTAATTACCAATAGACCTCTTGCAAAAGTATTTTTCCAATCCTGTTGGCGTCAATTCTTGTCTACTGTTCCCTGTTCCCAACTTCTGCAAGAAGTCTAATGACTAACCATGGCAGTCAACCCTAATATCCGCGACCAAGCTTATAAGTTTTTCATTGAAGAGGCTCCTGAACTATTGCAGGCGATTGAAGCCGGCTTACTAAGCCTTAGGCAGGAGCGCAGCCATCGCC
Organism: Symploca sp. SIO2E9; assembly: GCA_010692645.1. Taxonomy (GTDB): domain Bacteria; phylum Cyanobacteriota; class Cyanobacteriia; order Cyanobacteriales; family Coleofasciculaceae; genus SIO3C6. Next base: position 45,069 of record JAAHGS010000035.1, on the reverse strand, counting down.
AAATCCATGATTTAATGCGAACTGCTCATTCACTCAAGGGAGGAGCAGCAGGTATAGGACTCGAAGCAATAGCTACCCTGGCTCACCGCCTGGAAAATATCTTCAAGGCACTCTACAACGAAACTGTAGAAATTGATGCTGACCTCGAAAGCTTACTACTACAGGCTTACGACTGTTTGTCTGTGCCCTTGATGCAGGAAATTTCAACAGGTCAATTCAACCCAGAGCAAGCATTAGCCTCAGCTGAACCAGTCTTCGCCCAGCTTGAGGAGCGATTAGTAGATGCCCTCGCCCAGGTTGACAATTACGACATACCTGACTCAGCCCAATTAGGGGTTGATATGACTTTGTCTCTATTTGAAGTGGATGTGGGTCAGGGACTAGATCACCTGAGAGTAGTTGTGGCTAATCCTCAAGATTATCAGGTGGCGACAGAATTATGTAAACAAGCGGAAGTGTTTGCTGAACTGGCTGAGATTCTCAATAAGCCAGGATTGGGGGCAATCGCTGAAGCGGCTCTGGCAGCACTCAAGGCTAATTCTCAACAGGCGCTAGAAATTACTCAACTAGCTCTAGCTGATTTTCAGGCATACCGAGAAGGGGTGCTTGCTGGCGATAGTAGCGAAGAGGTAAGCCCATCTGCAGCTTTATTAGCACTGACTAAGGAAGAGTCTGGAGATTGTTCTGTTGAGCAAGAGCATCTAGAGGAAGTCTTTAGTAATGATGCTCTATCCCAAGTTAATCAACAGGAAGATTTTGGTGTTGAGGAGCAACAATTGCAGTGTGCTTCACCTCAAGATGAGATTTCCTATACTACAGTTTCGCTTCATCCTGACCAGGAAACTTTCACTATTTCTGATCAAGATATTAATCAAGCAGACTTCCCTGTAATCATAGAGGGGGAATTTGCTGAAGAGGATATATCTGTGAGTGAAGAAGTGGAAGCAGAAGCATCTTTATTAGAGGATGTTTTTGGCAATGCTATTAGTGCTTCTGAAACAGAGGCTTCTTCAAATTCGCTATTCCAAATAACTTCTACATTCGAGGAACTGCAACAACCCCATGTGGATGCAGTTGAACCTGTAGAAACACTATCCAACTCAACTAGCACACCTGAGTCGGTTGAAGCTCTCAACAGCACGCCAGTGATCGAGGAAATTTCCACATCCTCATCTGAGTTATTGCCACTGAGAAGGGAGCCCAAGCAGTTTTCTAATCAGATTAACCAGCAGGAAGTACCAACTGCTCCCAGGGTGACAGTGCGGGTTGACTCAGATCGACTCGAGAGAATGAATAATCTCGCTGATGAAGCTGCAATCAACCGCAGTGGTCTTTTCCTCCAGAATAAGCAACTACAGGGAGCTGTACGAGAACTGCTAACTAGAGTTGTGGCAATTGAGCAAGTCGCTGTTCAGTTGCGGAAGGTATCGGATCAAACCCTAGTTCCTGACTTTAAGAACAGTTACGGAATTCAAGCAGATTCAGTCGTTGAGTTAGGAGAACTGGCAACTAGTCAGGCTGATTTTGACTCTCTAGAAATGGACAACTATGGAGCCTTGCACTCTTTGCTACAAAGGTTCCTTGAAGACATGGTGCAGTTGAGAGAATCAGTTGATGATATTGCCCTGTTTGCTAGCAACTCTGGCGGTAACTTAGAACAACTGCGTAAAATGCTCGCTCAACTCCAGGATGAGTTTATGTGGGCACGCATGTTACCCCTTGGTGAAGTCCTCAAGCATTTTCCCCGGGTTTTGCGTGATTTATCTACCAAATATCACAAACCTGTCAGCCTGAAGCTTAGTGGTACAGGTGTGCTGGTTGACAAAGCTGTATTAGAAAAAATCTATGATCCCTTACTACACTTGCTCCGAAATGCTTTTGATCATGGCATCGAATTCCCAGAGAGCAGGCGTCAGGCAGGTAAACCAGAGCAAGGTCAAATTGAAATTAGAGCTTACTACCGGGGGGGACAAACGATCATTGACATCAGCGATGATGGTCAAGGTTTGAATACTGAACGCATTGCTTGTCGGGCTATGGAGTTGGGATGGCTCTCCACCGAACAAATGGCGAGTGTTCCCGATAATCAACTCTTCAATTTGATTTTTGAGCCTGGATTTTCTACAGCTAAACAGGTAGACCAACTTTCTGGACGAGGAGTTGGTTTGGACGTGGTGCGGACTCAATTGCAAACCTTAAAAGGCACAATCACTGTTCGCTCTAAACCAGGAGTTGGTACTACCTTTACCTTGCGTCTACCCTTAACCCTCACCAGTGCTAAATTAATTATTGGCTTGGTTGGCACTACTGCGATCGCTTTGCCTTCTGACAGCATTGAAGAAATTGTCGTTCCCAAAGCCGAGCAAATTAAAAAAACTGGCACACAGCAGTTCTTGCACTGGCGGGGTAAAATTGCAATAATTTATCGACTCTCTGACCTCTTAGACTATGCTTGCCCTGTACCAGAAAATCCTCCTAGTGAAGCTTTGAAGGTGGAAACTTCTGCTACTGAGATAGCACCACCTTTACTAGTAATTGATCGAGGGGAGCAAGTTTTTGCCCTGGAAATTGATCGTCTAGTCACTGAACAAAAACTGGTAATTAAACCTTTTGGAGCAGTGATGGCATCTCCTGGTTATACCTATGGCTGCACTATTTTGGGGGATGGTAATCTAATTCCTGTGATTGATGGTGCTACCCTGCTAGATCTGTGGTTAGATCACAATGGGGCAAACAGTGCGACCGCTACTCTCTTAGAGCCAGAGTTCGAGATTGATATTGGGCCTGATCATGCCATTGCTGCCAATCAAGATTCATCAGCTAATCGGACAACAGCTGCACTTAAAGGGTCTACAAGGGTAGGTTTAATTGGTCCTGGTCGAACATCTCGAACTATCGAATTAGCTAAAACTGCGATTAAAGTTTTGATTGTTGATGATGCAGTTTCTCTAAGGCGAACTCTAGCTCTGACTTTGGAAAGAGCTGGTTATCGAGTTTTGCAGGCAGGGGATGGGTGGGAAGCAATTAAACAGCTCGAGCGCAGTCCTGATGTCGGGCTGGTAATTTGCGATATTGAAATGCCTAATCTCAATGGCTTTGATTTTCTCAACCATCGCCGCCAAGATCCTCAAATTCAGAACATTCCCGTGATGATGCTCACCTCCCGCAGTAACGATAAGCATCGACGGCTAGCGATGCATTTGGGTGCTAACGCCTACCTCACTAAGCCCTACATTGAACAAGAGTTTTTAAAGGTTATTCAAGATATTGTTGGTCAAAGCACACCCTTGAGAATAAGTTAATGATGATTTTTGTTGGCTCAAGTCTAGCTTAGAAAAAAACGCGCCCTTTGATATGTTTGGGCGCGTTCGCTTTATTCATTACCAATGACTAGAAAGTGAAAGTTGTTCGGATTGTACCAATAAAGACGTCGTCATTATTCTCGTTGTGACCTGGTGCAGTTAGCCAAATGATGCCAGGAGTGATTGAAATATTATCTGTGAGGGCAAACTTGTAGAAGCCTTCAATATGTAACCCCACATCGGGATCCTTACGACTACCGGCACCGAGACCATTAATTAAACTGGCGACTGTGGCATTACTAGTACCTGTTAGCCTTGGTTGCATACCTACTACAAAACCTAGTGTGCTACCTTCTCTGCCCAGATCTTTGATCGCCAGTGTCGCGGCATAATTCCAGACATCAGCCTCGCCTCGCCCAATTACAGTGGCATCAGTGTAGCCAACCCAGCCACTGAGAATTACTTGGGGACTGAGGTTGAAGGAAGCTTCGATGCCGTAGGAGTCAGAGACAACAGGGCGATTGGTTTGAACCTGAGAAGCTAAACTCCCTGTATTATGACCAAGCCTACCACCATCACCTGTAGAACTAGTATTGTAAGCATGTACATAGGTAGCTGCTAGGGCAATGTCTTTGTTAGGTCGAAACGTTGCCTGAGCAATAGCGGCATAGCTACCATTGAAGAGTCCAGCATCTTCACTGGGATCGGCAGCTGCACTAGCCACGTAACCCAAGTCTAGTCGTAGGGTAGAGCTGGGATCAAAGGAAACTGCGGCTCCAGCATTTCTTATCGAAGCACCTATACGATAGACCGGGTTACGTACCCCAAAACGGGATATTGAACCCTGACCAACAGAGTCTAAGGGGTTAAGGGTATTAACAAAGCTGTTAAAAAGAGCTGCATTGCCGTAGAGCGCTAATCTCAATTTGTCGTTGACAGCAAAGCGATAAGACAAGTCATGGATTACAAAACTGTTATCGCCCCCTCCACTCCAAGCTAATGCACCTTCATTGCCAACACTACCAGGGGTTGTTAGTACTGGAGCATTCCTGGCCTGAAAACGAACGCGCAAGCGATCGCGACCAGTGAAGCTGGTATCAAAATTGAGACGGGTTCGATGTTGAAAGACAGCATTGTCTTCGATAAGATTTTCGCCGCCGAAGGAATCACTAAGACCAAATATTACTTCTCCCTTTAACTTAGTAGTTGTAGAAAACTGATTGTCTTCTAAGGAAGATACTCTACCTTCGAGATTATCGACTCGTGCACCTAAGGTAGTCAGTTCAGTTTGGAATTCTCCAGTCAACCGCTGGATAGTTTCAAAGTCTTCACGACTGACTTGTGTAGTTGTACCTGCTAACAAACCCTCAATCTGGTTTAAACAGGCATTCAAACCAGCAGCAAATTCAAAACGGGTAAGAGCATTTTGACCGCGATAGGTGCCGTCGGGATAGCCAACAATACAGCCATAACGTTCAACCAAACTGCGCAATGCTTCATAGGCCCAGTCTCCTGGAGATACATCTCTTAGTTGGGAGACATTGGTAATTTGGTTAAGGGAGTTATTGTTACCGTTGTTGCTGTAGCGGTTAATTTGTTCTAAAACTTCAGTAGCATCAGCAATATTATCACTCGCCACTGGCAAGGCTTGAGCTAGTAGTTCGTCATTTTGATTTTGATGGGCATCGTAGTCTGTCTCAACCTGCACAAGAACCTCCCTGCTTCCTTGTTCCCTTGCTTTGAACTGATCAAAATTTGCTTTGTTGGTTACTAGGGGTATTTGTTCCAACTGAGTTTCTGGTGGAGCTACTAATTGACCCAACTGAGGTCTAGTAATTTCAGAAATACCTGTTGGGGCAATAACTGAAATCTCCATGAATCTTGGTTGAATTTCTTCTGTTCGCTTGGTCACTTCAGTAGCACTTGCCGACCAAGACAAGATTAATTCGGCACTTAAAAAGGCTGGAATGGCTAGCAGACAATTCCACATAAATTTAGACATAATTTTGATTATTACTCACACCGATTGACAAAAATTCACTCTGATCAGGTCGTGCAGTTGCCTTAATAATTAGGCAAAAGATGCGACCAAACTGAACCGCTTTTTTACAGAGGGGATGGTAGAGCCTGAATCAAATGTGCGGGGTAGCTATACTTAGCACAGGTATAAACTGGGCTTTCGAGCTCTTATCCCTCTTGTTAAAGTGGGCTGGGATGGTCTTCAATTAGCTCAGGTTATGACCATGTGCATTATAATTAGACATCTCTAAAAGCCTTCTGAAATCGTAGTCATCGCTGGCTTAAAGCTTTGTTGACTAAAATCCCGATTGGAGAAAATGTCTATTGGAGTTGAGGAGCAGCTGATATAGTAAATTTAGCGATTTATCATAGTTTAATTTCCTAAAAAAGCACTCCCAGAGTAGCGGTTTTCGCCTCTACTATCTGTCGAGTCCTTAGTACTGCTCTTCTGATTAGATAGATATATACCCTGAAATGTTTCCTTCACCAAGAGCGAGTCAAAATTATTCCTGACAGAATTCCAAACCAACTGGTTACAGGATTCCCTTGACACTAGCTTTAATGACCTTATCAATGTCTTCTTAGTTAGGTACTGCTTACAGATCAAACTAGTGCTTATCAACTAATTTGGTCTTCAATTTCAATAACGGCTTGTTCAATTAACTTGCTGCAAACATAGATAGAAAATTTTACACCCTCGTAACCAATGACTTGGCAGTGATTGCTGAAATCTCTGTCCACAGCTATTAAAATACAATTGCGCCGCTTAGTTTCCAATCAATCATAGCCTAAGCATCAGCTCAACTGTCAATAGAGATTCCCTATAACAATTCAAGAATTATTATAATGTTACAACAATGACACTGCTTTTTGTAGGCTCAGTACTGACGCAAAAAATGCTCTAGGTAGTGATAGTTCATGAATTACCACTACCTACAATCAGAGTCTCAAGATAGTTGTGCTTAATTCCTAAGAGTGATAGGATCATCGTGTTAGGCAAGGGCAACACTTTTTGGGAAAATTATATTTTCCTTAAGTAGTTGATATTCTTTTAGTTGACCGTAATGTAATGTTGTTTGCCAACTAATGGTTAGTTTCTCCTTTTCAGCATATTGATCGAACAGTTGATTTAAAGCAACTAAAAGTGAATTTTCTTCACTCTTAGCAATGATAGAGCTTCTTGTAATCAACTCAGGTGCTTGTTGATTCTCTATAAATTTGAGAACTTCCACATCTCTTTTAGGGAAAAATGAGTGGGTTGAAAGTAGTTTGCAAAATTCATAGAAATTGTGTTCCTTGGCTCTGATTACTTTCTGTGCTTCCCTAATTTTTGAATCTTCAATATAGTGAGATGCAAAGCTGCGTGGTTTAATCTCTCTACTTCTGATCACTTGGCTTCTAGAAGTAGAATAGCCAGAACAATGCTGGCTGAGTACATTATGCAGTGAAGTTATTAGTTCACTCTCTTGATCATATAAGGTATAAAACAGAGCGACATTACCAGGATTTTTGAGGATTCTGGCAAATTCTTGAGTAGTTTTGTCTAAATTTGAGATAAACCAATGACTTGAATTTCCCATCAAAACTAAATCTATGGAGTTATCTGGTAAATGGGTGTCATCTGATTTACCGTCAATTATATTCAATGGTTCTGCCCAAATATTCTTATTTTTAGCAATTCTTCTTAGGGCACTTTTCCGCATACCATCAGCAGGTTCAACAGCTATTACTTTGTAACCTAACTTGTAGGCAAGTATTTCAGCTTCTCTAGCTGGCCCTGCACCTATATCTGCTATTCTAGAACCTTTTTCTAATCCCAGTGCTTCAACTAGTTCCAATATAATTTCTTCTGGTTGCTGTTGTCTAAATTCGTCATAACTATCTGACTGTAAAGAAAATAATGTTTTGGAATTTTTTAAATTCCAGTCAATCCTAGGAGCATTTTGATGAAAATTGTTATCTGTATCTTTAGTAGTGGACATAGCCTGAGTTGATTGTTTTTTTTATCATGAAACTTAATGTTTTAAATTTGCGTATATTTATTTGTAAAAATCGAGAACAACTGATATCGAGTCCATACAAAGTGGGTTGAAAAACTGATTAATTTAGACTTAATTTTAAGCTAAAATGAGAGCATGTAGGACACCTAATGCAGCTGCTAATATAATTAATCTAGCTGGATCAAGTAAACGCCTAGCGTTTAATAGTGCGACTAAGAAGCAGACAATAAGATAAAAAATATTACTTACCATGTTTTGTCCAAGACTCCAAGCTGCCGCAGCCATTAAACCAATAGTCACTGAACCACAAGCAGCATGGAAGCGCTTGATCCAGATTGGGGGATGTGGTTTTCCCACAAGACTTGCTACACTAGCTAGTAATAAGGAGGTGGGGACAAACATACCTAATCCTGATGCCAGTGCTCCTTGCCAGCCAGCCACCTGATTACCGATATGAAGGACATGAAGCATATTCGGCCCTGGCACCAGCAAACCTAGTGCTACAGCATCAACAAAGGCTTGATGACTTATCCACCCATGAACAAGGACAACCTGACGTTCCATCTCTGGAACCATGGCGATTGCACCACCAATGCTAATGATGTCTAGGTAGGCAAAGGTAAAGAATAGCTCAAGAAGGACTTGCATTGTGTTCTCCTTGATTTTTACTCACCCACCAAAGCAAAGGGGCGATTATGATAACTGCTAGGGGCACAGGTATCCTAAAACAACCTACCAGGACAAATGTAATCGCTGCAACCAATAAACAGCTTAGACTCCTTAGACGCCATGCTAGTTGCCATGTCATCCCTAAAATCAGCCCTACTGTTGCTGCCGCTACAGAAGAAAGAATTTCTGACAATATTTGCTGTTGGGGTGCTGAAGACATAACCTCAGATAACAGCATTATTGCCAAAGCACCAGGTAGTAATAAGGCAATGGTGGCAACGAAAGCACCCCAGGCTCCATTGAAACGCCACCCCAAATAGGCTGAAAGGTTAGTGGCAAGAGGACCAGGTAAAGATTGGCACCAATTGAGAGCTTCGAGGTACTCCTTTTCTGTTAACAGCCGATGCTTCAAGAAGTGGTGTAAAAGGTAGGCAGGAACTGCTCCCCCAAAAGCCATCGCTCCTACCTTAATAAAAATAATGCTCAGAACACTGAGAGGGGAAGAAGATATTTGTTGCTGTAGATGCATAATGATCTAGGTGATGCACGAGAGTGAATTTTAGGTCTTTAAGTCCTGTTAAAAACCTTCCTCCAGAGAATAACCTTTAGAGGGTATTTAGAGGATAATACTCTTCACCCCAGATTGCAAATTTTTCATGCAATGGTTTTAATGTGACTTCAATTTCTTCCCTCTCTTCTGGTGTCACCAAGGTATGCTGCCATCGGTCTTGCTTCTTTTCTACAGCATAGAATGACATGGACTTCCTGACGTCGTTATGCTGTATTCTGCTGAAGGTTTCTCGATGGTCATATTGCTTTTTTTTTAATTGTTCTCGATGATCATCATTGCCACAGGTAAAACTGTTAACATCAAATGACTGTTTCCAATCAATCATATTTTCCGTAAAAGGAATATCCCAGAGACGACAAATTGATTTAAATAACTGCCGAGGATTGGTCAGTAAATATTCTCTAGTCAAACAAGTGACTTGCTCTGAAACCTTTCTGACATTTATGAAAGTTTCATAAGTATGCTGATAAGCTTTCTTGAACAAATTCAAATCGCAGACACCTTCCCAGCCTTGTTGACCAGCAGCTTTGCATTTTTTCCAGGAACTCCAAGTTTCTATGGGATCTCGCAATAGGAAAAGAGGCTTTGATCGCTTAATGGCATCTTGATTAGGGAATAATTCAAAGCAGCACTCTTCTAGGTAAGAATGACCCAAAACTTCCTTAGCAAAAAACAATTTTCCTTGATGTTTGTCAAAAGAAGGATGGGAACCATTAAAAATACTGTAGTCGGGACCAATTCCTTCCCGCACTCCTTCTTTCATAGGTTGGTAGAAGCAGTGAACATGCGGACTTTGATTCATGGACTGCATAAAGGCAGTACTGCCACTTCTGCACGGCGAAATGAACAATCTTATCTCTGGCAATGCTATAATCCCAATGGTATGAAATGTTTTCTCAGATATAAAGCACCCTGTTAGTAGTCGTAAGCTGGTATCTAAACCATCCTCAGGTTGTTAATAACCTAGACAGTTATATACATTACAGCTGGAACATTCAACTGTATTTAGAGTGTTTCATTAGTTACACAGCACCAGTCCTTAGATTGGAAACATTTGGCTGTTTTACAACATTAAGCCTTGGCTTGTAAGCTCTTGGTTAAGCCCAATTTCCCGGATTTACTCTGGTAAAAGACTTGATTTCAATTCCATGACCAGAAGGGTCTTCGAGAAACATTACATACTGCTCGTGACCCTTACCAACAAACCGCAATCGCGGTTTTTTAAGAAACTTAATACCATGAGCAATTAGACGTTCTTTGGTTTTTTTAAATTCCTCAAAACTTAAGGCAGCTCCGAAGTGTGGAACTGGAACATCCTCTGCATCTACTTCCCTTTGCAGATTCTTAGCACTGTAGCCTGGTACTTCATGAACAGTAAGTTGACAGCCATAAAAGTCAAAATGAGCTGATTTCCTTGAAGCTCGACGTTCTTCGATTCCAAGGATATTTCTGTAAAAATTGCGAGTTGACTCAAGGTCATTTACACACATTGAAAGATGGAAGGGATTGCTGACAGATTTGTCTACTCTCTCCAGTTGCTCTGAGTTGTTTATTTGGTTTCTCGAATATTTGGAGAGGCTGTCATTAACCTCTTTTGTAGAGAGGGAAGAAGTAGACAAAATTTGTTCAGATGATATATTGAGCACTTTTGTTGAGAAGGAAGGGGTAATTGAAATCTGTTCAGATGATAATTGATGCATGTGTAGTTACTATACCTTACGTCTGAATTATTTGCCAGCTATGCGAAACAATGGCTTCTTGGAAACCAATTTTAACTCAATGAGTAGATGACAGAGATAACTAATAAATTTAGTTATTAAAGCCATCTGCAAAATATACGCACAGATATGACGGATACAAAAAAAATTGCCACCCCATTTACCTTTCAGTTTGCTTTTTACTGCAAAAAAAGCGAATTTTGAACAGTGTTTAATTGAGTTTATACACGTGGAACACCCTTGCTTTCTCAACTCTTAGTTTGACTGAGAGTAGCCGCCACACACAACACGATCAAATCAATTCTGTTTGGTATGTTAGATCACTTTACAAACTTTGGCAACCAAGCAATGGAATTTTTTCTGAGCTGGAAAATTGAACTATTAAACTGTTCTGGAGCGCTAAATAACAAATAGACAAAACAATAACAAAAAAACAATTGAGAATTTTTCTTGATAATTCATACAAGCTTTAAATGAATTTGTATAAAATTCATTAAAATTGTTGTCTTATTTAGTCTTTAGATTAATTATCTGAGATGTCTAGAACCAAATCAAGCTGACAAAAAAAAATCAAAATTCTTTTAAATAGAAGTAGCAAAAAGAAAATAAAAATGAAAAACTATGATTAAATTAAGACCTTATGACTTCATCATAAATTCAAACTATATTTTTGTTGTTTTTTACAAATAAAACTTGTAGTATCATTTTTGAACGCTAGACAAAAGCAGGCAATTTTGATAAAATTTATTTTGATTGTAAGCTATTACTCTAACCTTAGAAAAGCTCTAGATTAACTAATAAAAACTTCCGTTCAGAACTATCTCTCGGCTAATAAAAAGCATAGATTAACTAATAAAAAGAAACTTTTTATCGGCTTAACTTCCTAAACCGAGCCTAGTTCATCCAATTGAACCAAAGGACATATCTCTAGAATTCGCAACTGACTGTGATTTAAATCACAAATTATGTGAAATGATTATTATAGTTTTTTTTTGTTTATATATGAAAAAATTATTTGTATTTTTTAATAAAAAGTTACATAATTTAATCATGGAGGTCAACCAAAAGCGATAGATGCCTCTGAACAGACTAGACCCAAAACACTGTAAGGTTATCCAGTAAAGCCATGACTTACACCTTAGATTCTGCTTTGAGCTTTTCCTCCAATACCCAACTGAGTGGTGATGTTGTAACCGCCACAACGGCGCAAATCAAACGCCTCAGCGTTGATGATCAGTTGGCCCTACTCTGGTTTGCTTATACTGAAATTGGTCGCTCGATCACACCAGCGGCTCCAGGGGCGGCACGTTTACAATTTGCTGAAGGTTTGCTAAATCAAATCAAGCAAATGCCTCATCAAGAACAGTTCCAGACAATGCGCGACTTAGTCAATAAAGTTAATAGCCCCATCAGCCGCTCTTACGGAGTTTTGAGCGTTAACACCAAGCTAGCATTCTGGTACCAGTTGGCGGAAATGATGAAGGAAGGCTCGGTAATACCAGTACCAGCTGGCTATAAAATGAGCCGCCAAGCTTCGCAAGCATTAGCTAATCTAACTCAGTTGGAATTCGGTCAACAAATTACCGTTATGCGCAGAGCTGTTGCCAACATGGGTATTGATCCCTTTAACTAAGCACAATTTAGATAACAGAACTTGAGATTTATAGCTTGATATTCAGATCAAGTTCTGCATGCTCCACTGAGTAAGGCAGGCCCAAACCTGCCTTTTTAAGTAGTCACACAAAATTATTTACACACCAAAGCTGAAGCAAAAGCTTATATAGTATGGGCTTCAGTTAGATTCTGAGTGTAATTAATTCTGTATACATTCTTGTTAATGATAATTTTGTGATTTGTAGGAAATCAGATGAAAATTACCAGTAAACTAACTACAATTTCCCAGTCTACTCATAGCACCAATTTGACTATAGAAGGAATTACAGAGCCAGTAGTGCTACGTTACTTTGAAAGTATGAATGCTGGTGAGTATGAGATAACAGCAGCTTTATTTGCTGAAACTGGTGCGATGTATCCGCCATTTGAAGATGCAATAGTAGGAAAAGAGACAATTGCAACTTACCTGAAAGCAGAAGCTAAAGGGATGCACCTATCTCCTAGAGAGGGAATTAGTCGAATCTTAGAAAATAAGCAAACTCAAATTCTGGTCACAGGCAAAGTACAAACTCCCTTGTTCGGAGTTAATATTTCCTGGATATTTGTCCTTAGCCGAGAACAGGAAATTATGAGTGCGACGATTAAGTTATTAGCCTCTCCCCAAGAACTACTGAATTTACAGAAAAAACAGCTTGAAAGCCACGCCGATTGAGTCAGTCCACAGTTGAATTACTCCCCGGTTTGTTAGGGAAGCGAGCTAGCTACACCTGACAGACAAGGGGATTATCTCTCAGAGGTTATAGGATTAGCCATAACTGATACCAAGGAAAATAGACCCCCCGGTCTTGTCTCTATTGCCTATTCCCTTACTTCTGCAAGAAGTCTAGTCATTTAGAGATTTGTCCCTTTACCTAGAAGTACTTTCTCTGCGGTAGAGTTCCCTAGATTTTGTTGAGAAAGCGATAGTTGTTCCGATTTGATTGCTGCTTTTGCACTACAAGCGCGGCGATTCCAGATGAAAGCCCCAATACCAACAGCAAGAGTAGAAAAGCTAGCAGCAGCAAAGACACCATTAACCTTAAACAACCAGCTTCCCAAATAGGCCATAGGTACGTAGAGAAAGAGCATCCTGGTAAGTGTCATCACCACAGACGGCAGGGGTTTTCCTAGAGCATTGAAGGTGGAACTTGAAATCATAATAATACCTGAAGCAGCATAGCTAATTGGCACGATGATTAGATAGTTAGTTGTGATTGCTACTACCTCAGGATTACTGTTAAATAGGTAGGCAAGCTCAGACCCAGTTAGACTCAGAATGAGTGTCATTAAAATGCCCCAGACTAAGCAAAATAGAAAACTTTTGTGCAGCGCCTGATTGACTCGACCATACTTTTTTGCCCCCCAGTTTTGACCGACAAACGGAGCAATGCTGGCAGATAAAGCCATCACAGTAATCAAGGCAAAGGATTCCACTCGCGAAGCAATGCCAAAGCCAGCTACTGCCTCTGAACCATAGGAAGCCATCAGACTGGTAATAAATCCGATTGAAATTGGAGTGATCATATTAGTACCAGCTGCAGGTAAGCCCACGTGCAGGATGGTTTTCCAACATCCCCAGACAGTCTTCAATTTGGGTAGATTCCACAGAATCATCCGCTCTCGAAAATGAAGGAAGATTAAGGAAGCGACGAGAGTGGTGGCTCGTGAAATGACTGTAGCCAGAGCTGCTCCCTGTAGCCCTAAAGGTGGTATGTGTCCCCAGCCAAAAATTAATAAGGGGTCTAGAGTAATATTGACAGCAGCCGCAATGGTCATGATTAGGCTGGGTACTACGGTGTTACCAGAGGCCCGGATAGCACTGTTGCCTACCATCGGAACAACAAGACAAATAGTCCCTAGGTACCAGATGGTCATGTAGTCTCGAATTAGGGGCAGCACCTCAAGGCCAGCACCCATAGCTTTAAATAAGGGCTCAATGGTTGCCAGTCCAATTAGAACGAAGATGCCAACTACTAGGAGTGACAGGGTGAGGCTGCTAGTGGTTAATCGCTGCACCTTGTCACGATCCCCCTCTCCAATTGCTCGGGCAATGACAGAAGAGGCCCCTGTTCCCAATCCCATTGAGATGCTACCAAGTATCATCACGATCGGGAAGGTGAAGCTCATCGCAGCTAGCTCGTTGGTTCCCAGGTGAGCCACGAAGTAGGTGTCAGCGAGATTGAAGGCGATGACTGCAAATACTCCCCACACCATTGGCAGTGTAAGCCGGATGAGTTGAAGTCCAACTTTACCTTCAGTTAATTTCTGTTTCATAAATTTTTCCAGCGAGGCTAGGTGAGCTATTGAATCAGTTCTGAGTGGAGACCTTAACAAAACTTTACCTTACCTGCCGAATTTTTGGACTCTTCTGTGTTCAAGCTCAGAGCCGATTAGAGTAGTAACTAGCAAACTTCTTAGAGTGGTTAAAGTTTAAGGATGGAAATTAGAACAACTGATACAGCGCTTTTAGACTGGACTGGTGATGCCCTGGCAATAGGAATTTTTGAAGAGGCCTTAGAACTTCAGGGGGATTTAGCTAAGCTAGATGAAAAACTTGTCGGCATCATCAAGGAACTAATTGAAGAAACAGAGTTTAAGGGCAGCCCTAACACCACAGTGGTAGTGCGCGTCGGTTCTGGTAGTCCAATCCGCAAAATTATCTTGGTAGGGCTGGGTAAACAAGATAATCTGAGTTTAGATAGTTTGCGTCTCGCTGCAGCAGCGGTCACAAGAACTGCCAAACAGCAAAAAGTTAAAACTCTTGGAATTAGTCTGCCCCAATTCAATGATCAACCAGCAGCAACAGTGCAAGTAATTACAGAAGGCATTTTATTAACGTTGCACATTGATAATCGCTTTAAGTCTGACCCAGAAGATAAAGGAGCTAAACTAGAACAAGTTGACTTACTCGGCTTCTTAGGTCAGGAAGCAGCTATTAATAAAGCCGAGCAAATCTGTGATGGTGTGATTTTGGCGCGGGAGTTAGTGGCAGCACCAGCAAATGCTGTGACACCAATCACTCTCGCCGAGACAGCAGAGGAAATAGCTTCTCAATACAGTCTTTCCCTAGAAGTTTTAGAGCAGGAACAATGTGACAATCTAGGTATGGGAGCCTTCTTAGGAGTTGCTAAAGCCTCAGATTTGCCCCCCAAGTTTATCCATCTGACTTATAAACCAGAGGGCACCCCCAGCAGAAAATTAGCAATTGTTGGTAAAGGCCTGACTTTCGACTCTGGTGGCTTAAATATCAAAGGCGCTGGTAGTGGCATTGAGACGATGAAGATGGATATGGGTGGTGCTGCAGCCACCTTAGGCGCTGCTAAAGCAATTGCTCAGTTACAGCCTAATGTTGAGGTACACTTTATCAGTGCAGCGACAGAGAACATGATCAGTGGTCATGCCATGCATCCAGGAGACATCCTCAAAGCTTCAAATGGCAAGACGATTGAAGTCAACAATACTGATGCAGAAGGAAGGCTAACATTGGCAGATGCGCTAGTGTTTGCTGAAAAGTTGGAAGTAGATGCGATTGTTGATTTGGCAACCCTGACTGGTGCCTGTGTTACTGCTTTAGGTAATGATATTGGTGGTATGTGGTCAGCAGATGAAAGCTTAATTTCCCAATTCAAGACTGCTGCTGAGGCTGCTGGCGAAAAATTATGGCAAATGCCCATAGAAGAGAAATACTTCGAGGGCATGAAGTCGCCAATTGCTGATATGAAAAATGCCGGACCACGCCCAGGAGGTGCAATTACTGCAACTTTGTTCTTGAAGCAGTTTGTTAAAGAGACTCCCTGGGTACATTTAGATATCGCTGGTCCAGTCTGGACAGATAAGGACAATGGCGTTAATAATGCTGGTGCCACCGGTTTTCCTGTTCGCACCTTGGTTAACTGGGTATTAGGCGAGGCTTAAAGGAACTTGCAAGGATGAGGAATTGCCTTTTGAGCCTCATCCTTGGATTAGACCAAGGTAAAAATTTCAGGAGTAATTAGATTGTTTGTTACCCCATTTAGTACTGCTAATTGCTCACCATCGGCAAAGATCAAAGTATTATTGGCGTTGTTACCAGTGCCTTGAGTGATTGTTAGCTGCTCAAAGCTCAAACCTCCAGATAGTCCCAACAAATCTTCACCAACTACAAAGTCAGTAATGGTATCAGTCCCTTCTGTTGCTGCTAAGACAAAAACATCTTCGCCACCATTACCAGTCAATAAATCATTACCTTCACCACCGTCTAAGACATTAGCACCCGCATTACCAATCAGAACATCGTTGTAGCTTGAACCGGTTATGTTTTCAATCTCGTAGAGAGTGTCTTGTTCAGTAATACCATTGAGGGCATTTTGGGATAAGTTCGTGTTGAGAATCGCTTCTTCCCAAACCTTAGCAATCTTGTGATAACCCTGGGGAGTGGCGTGAACTCCATCTGGTAAGAGGTCATTGGCATTCAAAACTGCACCAACATCAACAAAAGTCACTTGTTGCCCTTGAGCGGCTTTATTATTGACAATTCCCGGTATTTTAGAATTGAAATCCTCGGTTATCTGCTGTTTGCGTTGACTATTGGTGTTTGGTATAACCGAGCCTACTAATAGCTGTGCATTCGGTGATTCGCTGGTAATTTGGTCAATTAGTTGACTGAGCCGATTAGCCATTTGATTGGCATTACTATTGTAGGTGTCATTAGTTCCGAGCATCAGTAAAATAATCTCGGGATTGTAAGTGTCCAGCCAGCCATTAACTGAACCAGCAATCTCATTAATTGTCCACCCACCATGTCCTTCGTGGTTGTCGTCGAATTGGTTGGAACCAGTAGACTGAGAACCAACAAAATCTACTTTTAAACCATCAGCAACTAGGAAATTTGACAAATCGTCGCGATAACCGGAGATATCCGAACCAAAACCACGAGTATTAGAATCGCCCAGTGGCATAATCCTGATGGGAGCGCCTGAAGATTGCCTTGACTTGCCAGTAACAATACCAGTACCTAAGTTTGCAACAATGCCGCCAGTTACCTGAGCATAATTAACTGTATCAATTCCTGCACCGCCATTAAGGATTTTGTTGCCTGCACCAGAAATCAGGATATCATCACCTGCATCACCGTTAAGGTTGTCGTCACCCCCGAAACCATCAATAATATTGTCTAGTTCGTTCCCAGTTAAATTTTCGGCAGCTCCAGTACCTTCAATTGTGAAATCCTCTGCCTCAATGAATTTGATATAATCTACTCTGGCAAATTCGTTGTGATTGACAATGCCAGTGAGTGTGATTGTCTCTCCAGAATTGACCTGCAAACCTGTGGCAATAGTACGCTGCACCAAATTATTGCTACTGACGCCGCTCTCACCAAGGTTTTGGTCAAGACTCCAGCTATAGTTATTTTCCCCAAAACTCAAAGACAGCGAAGACTCGCCATCGTTTTCGTCAAAGTAGCCGACTACCACATTATAGATTCCTGTGGCTCCAGTGAACTGGGTCGTAGCTTCTCCTTGCAAGCTGCCAGCATTCAAAAGACCAATAAACTCATTTCCTGAAGCTATATTTGCGCCTGACTCCACCAGGTAGTTAGTCAGATTCATCTCCTCGGCTTCAATCAAAATATTTGAACCCATCTTCAGTGTTGCTCCCTGTACCTAAGTCAATAATGCTGTAGCGAGTAAGAAAGTCTTCGCCGATTTGCAGAAATTAAATGCTATATTAATTAGTCGGTTCGATGAAAGATTTTTATCTGCCTCAGAGCATTATTTACTCAATCTTTGTATTAGTCGACACTTTTGTAAAAATTCTGTAAAGAAGAAAACTGCTTCTTTCCCTCTTGTAGAGAATGCTCGTCAACGCCGAAATGTACTAATATTTTGTTGTTATTGACCAATACCCAGTGAACACCGAAGGTTTAAAGGTGGAAAAACTTTAGTTTTATTGCCTTGGGGGCAAGGTATAATTATGGCTCAAACTCTTTACATCAATCCATCAACTGGCAGTGACAGCAATGCTGGCACTGAGTCTGCTCCTTTCAAAACTATTGCCCATGCCCTTGGGCAAGCTTCATCAGATCCAGATACTGAGATTCGGCTGTCGGCTGGTAATTATAATGCTGATAGCGGTGAATCCTTCCCCTTAGATGTGCCATCTGGGGTCAAGATTATTGGCAATGAAGGGAATAAAGGTAGCGATATCCTAATTGAGGGCAGTGGACAATACACCAGCCCTACCCAAAGCCGTCAGAGTGTGGCTCTTCGTCTAAACAGTGACACTGAACTTCGAGGAGTGAGTGTTACCAATGGTGAGAGGCGAGGTACTGCTGTCTGGATTGAATCAGCTAACCCCACGGTGATTAACTGTACTTTCACCAAGTCTAATCGCGAGGGTATCTTTGCTGCTGGTAGTTCCAAGCCAAAAATCCTTAATAATCAGTTCATAGAGAATAATGGTCAGGGTATCTCGATTACACGAAATAGTGCAGGAGAGATTCGAGGCAACACCTGTAAAAAAGGCGGTGCTGGCATTGTTATTGATGGTGAAGCAATTCCTCAGGTTATCGGTAACGAATGTTCTGAAAACCGCTATGGGATCCAAATTTCTCAGGATGCCAAACCAGTGCTTCGCAAAAATCGGATTGAAAATAATTCTGAAGAGGGAATTTCACTTACTGGCAAGGCTTTACCTGATTTGGGTAGTAGCGATGATCCAGGAGGAAATATTCTCAACAACAACGGTAAGTTAGATATCGGTAATTACACTAAAAACAAGCTTTTGTCAGTAGGCAATAGCTTAAATGCCTCTAAAGTCAAGGGTGAAATTGAGATTAAGGGTGGTTCTACCCCAACTCCAGATACCAAAACTCCTGATACCGGTACCCCTGACACCAAAACTCCTGACACTGATACCCCTGACGCCAAAACTCCAGATACTAAAACTCCTGACACTGATACCCCTGACGCCAAAACTCCTGACACCACACCTACATTAAGTGATATTCAAGGTCACTGGGCAGAGCGTTTCATTCAGGGATTGATCGACAAAGGAATGATCAGTGGTTTTCCTGATGGTACCTTTAAGCCGGAAGATAAGATGACCAGAGCTCAATATGCTGCCTTGCTAGTCAAAGCTTTCAACCCCCCAGCCAAACGCAATGCTCCAAAATTCACTGATGTAGCCAGTGATTTTTGGGCGAAGCAGGTGATTGAAAAAGCCTATCGTGGTCAATTTCTTTCTGGTTACCCAGGCAACATTTTTCGACCAAATGATAATGTGCAGCGTGTGCAAGTAACGGTTTCACTTGTCAATGGATTAGGTTTATCAGCAACTGATGCCAATGCCTTGGGATTGTACGAGGATCGTAATGCTATTCCCAACTATGCCAAAGATGCTGTAGTGACGGCTACTAAAAAGCAGATGGTGGTTAATTACCCAAATCTTAAGCGACTTAGACCAACCAATGATGCCACTCGTGCAGAGGTAGCAGCAATGGTTTATCAAGCTTTAGCAGATTCGGGGGAGGTAAACAGAGTCAACTCTAACTATATCGTGGTTGCTTGATTTCAGTTTCAGGTTCCGAATTGACGAAGGTGGGAGGGAGCATTAGGGACTTCCAAATAAAAAAATATCCCATTGAGGAGAGGGGGAGAGTCGCTTCGCTCCGGAGACGCGGAGACGCGGAGATGGGGAGATGGGGAGATGGGGAGACGCGGAGACGCGGAGATGGGGAGATGGGGAGATGGGGAGATGGGGAGAGGGGGAGAAGATTCTAATGGTCATATTTCCAAGTACATTGGATAATTTATTTCTTGGAGTTCCCTTAGGAAAATTATAAAATCCTTTCTCCCCTTCCTATACTTGCCACACTTCCCTATCCTTCTCCATACCTAGGGCTTGCTGAATAAGTAATCGAAAAACAACTGATGGATTAATTAGTTATTTAAGTCTCAAAAAATAATGAGTTTTCATTATTGATAATTCGCTCAATTATAACCGGGATTAATACTTGCCCCCAAAACAAGGTGTGATTTTGTCGGATTTTACCAGATTTTCTGGTATTTGAGCAATTTTCAATATAGCTCAAAGTATTGATGGCTAAGGATTCCCCGTTTATGCAGCAGGTCCTACCTAAGTCCTAATAAAATTGCAATAGCATGTTATTCTAGTATAAATTGACTAAAACTTCCAATGAAGCCGGAATGGGAAGCTTTAATAGTTGGGATTGACCGTTATCCAGCGCCGACAACCTTTAATGACCTTACCGTTGCAGTTAAGGATGGGGAAAATGTTGCTCAACGATTAGAGCACTATGGCTATGAAACTTTTCGGATTCAGCACTTACCTCGGCGGTTTTCCCAAAAAAGAGCCGGGAGAACCAACGGCACAGAACTGGTAAGATTAGAGGAGTTAACAAAAGCGATCGCTAATCTTTTTAATCCTCCTCATCCTAACCAACCTCCAGAAACAGCCCTATTTTTCTTTTCAGGACATGGCTATAGAAAAGAGGTTAATGGCGAAGAAGAAGTTTTTTTAGTTACTAGTGATGCTTTTCCACAAGGGGGAATTTATGGCTATCCTCTTCAGGAGTTAGGTAGGCAAATTGAAATTAGCCCAGTTAAACAGGTAGTGGTTTGGTTAGATTGTTGTTACAGTGGCGAGTTACTGCGATTTATCCCTACTGATAAAGCTTACTGCTTGATGAGTGCTACTCGTTCCTATGAAGCGGGAATAGAAATTAAGCATCAACAAGGACTATTTACAAAAGAGTTATTAGCAGGGCTGAATCCGGAGAATTACCCGGATGGTATTGTTAATAGTCATAATTTGGCAGAGTTTCTAGAGAGGCGGATGTCTCAGACTGGGCAACGTCCTTTAATTGCTAATTCTCCCCAGGCGATTTTACTCACTACCCAGTTTCCTAAAGGCAGTTTTCAGGATAAGTGTCCTTATCGCTCTTTATCCTATTTTACGGCTAAGCCAGAGGATGCTTTGGTTTTTTATGGTCGTTCTAAGTTGACGCAGCAGTTAATTGAGCGAGTTAAAAATCAAGAGCGTCTGCTGATGGTGTTAGGTGCTTCCGGCAGTGGTAAGTCTTCTTTGCTCAGGGCAGGGTTACTTTATCAGCTTAAATTGGGACAGGCGATTGTGGGAAGCGATCGCTGGCATTATTTAGAGCCTTTTACTCCTCAACAAGCACCTTGGCAAAGGTTACGGGAAGTTCTGGAGACGCGGAGACGCGGAGACGCGGAGAGGGGGAGATGGGGGGATGGGGAGAGGGGGAGATGGGGAGACGCGGAGACGCGGAGATGGGGAGATGGGGAGATGGGGAGAGGGGGAGAAAGAATTGGTAACGGTGATGATTATTGACCAGTTTGAAGAGTGCTTCACGATGAGTGAGCATCACCAACGCCAGGAATTCTTTGACGGTTTGATTGATTTATTAGATAATTTAGATAACCTATATGTTTTAATTGGCATCCGTTCTGACTTTCGGGGGCGGTTGCGAGAATATCCTCAATTAGTTGAGAGGATTAATCGGCCTTATATTAATGTTGAACATTTGAGCCGTGAAGAGATTGAGGAGGCGATCGCAAAGCCTGCTAAGTTAGTGGGATTGGGGATTGAGGGTGCATTACAGCAGCAATTGATTAATGATGTGGAGGATTATCCAGGTAGTCTCCCACTCCTACAATATACTCTCACGGAATTGTGGAAACAGTCTAGGCAGCAGCAGGAAAAGTTTTTACGTTTAGAGACTTATCGGAAGTTGGGGGGAATTGAGGGAACTCTGGAAAAGAGGGCAAATCAGGTGTTTGATAGTCTCTCGCGAGTAGAACAAGCTGTGGCTAGGCGTTTGTTTTTGGAGTTAACTCAAGTGGGAGATACTCTTGATACTCGTAGAAGAGTGCGCCTCGGTGAGTTGGTTAATTCTCACCACAGTTTAGAAATTCTGGATGTTGTCAGCGAGAAGTTAGCTAGTAAAGACAATCGCTTGATTACTAGAAGTAATGAAGAAAATTCCCAGGATGTGGTTTTGGATGTGGTGCATGAAGCTTTGATTCGTCACTGGGGAAGGTTATTGGAGTGGAAGCAGAGTTACCGAGAGGCGATGGTAGTTGAGCGCAAGCTGGAAGCGGCGGCGCAAGAATGGCAGGAGAAGGGTAAGAGGCGTGATGATGCAGGTTTACTGTTGCAAGGGGGAAGGTTAGTAGAAGCCGAGGAATATTTAGAAACCTATGACGAGTTGGGGATGTTGAATGGGTTAGCCGAGGAGTATATTCAGGTAAGCCGTCAGAAGCACAAGCAAATGAACCGTAACCGCAAGCTAGTAGCGGGAGGGTTTATTGGTGTGTTGGTATTGGGAACAGTTGTTTCAACATATCTTTGGCTGGATGTTCGTAGACAGGCGAGAAAGGCAGAAGAAAGTGAAATTGAAGTCCTGAATGAACTTACAAAGGAGGTTTGGAGATTAAAGCAACCCTTTGAGGCACTAAAAGAGAGTTTAAAGATAGTAGGAAAACTCCAAAAGGCAGATTGGATAAAAGGTGATACTAGAGTTGGAGCCATAGGTAATTTAAGGCAATCTCTCTATGGAGTGAAAGAGTTTAATAGCCTAGACAAGCATAGCCATTATGTCAATAGCGTTGCCTTTAGCCGAGATGGTAATACTATCGCTTCTGCTAGTAGTGACAATACCGTCAAAGTTTGGAATCGAGAAGGCAAACTACTGCACACCTTCTCACGGCATAGCGATTCTGTCAATAGCGTTGCCTTTAGCCGAGATGGTAAAACTATCGCTTCTGCTAGTGATGACAAAACCGTCAAAGTTTGGAATCGAGAAGGCAAACTACTGCACACCCTCTCAGGGCATAGCGATTCTGTCAATAGCGTTGCCTTTAGCCGAGATGGTAATACTATAGCTTCTGCTAGTTGGGACAAAACCGTCAAAGTTTGGAATCGAGAAGGCAAACTACTGCACACCCTCACTGGGCATAGCGATGTTGTCAATAGCGTTGCCTTTAGCCGAGATGGTAATACTATCACTTCTGCTAGTGATGACAAAACCGTCAAAGTGTGGAATCTAGAAGGCAAACTACTGCACACCCTCACTGGGCATAGCGATATTGTCTATAGCGTTGCCTTTAGCCGAGATGGTAAAACTATTGCTTCTGCTAGTGGTGACAAAACCGTCAAAGTGTGGAATCTAGAAGGCAAACTACTGCACACCCTCACTGGGCATAGCGATGGTGTCATAAGCGTCGCCTTTAGCCGAGATGGTAAAACTATCGCTTCTGCTAGTGATGACAAAACCGTCAAAGTTTGGAATCTCCAGGGCAAACTACTGCACACCCTCACTGGGCATAACCATTATGTCAATAGCGTTGCCTTTAGCCGAGATGGTAATACTATCGCTTCTGCTAGTAGTGATAAAACCGTCAAAGTGTGGAATCGAGCAGGCAAACTACTGCACACCCTCACTGGGCATAACCATTATGTCAATAGCGTTGCCTTTAGCCCAAATGGCAAGACTATCGCTTCTGCTAGTTGGGACAATACCATCAAAGTGTGGAACCTCCAGGGCAAACTACTGCACACCCTCACTGGGCATAGCCATTATGTCAATAGCGTTGCCTTTAGCCGAGATGGTAATACTATCGCTTCTGCTAGTTGGGACAAAACCGTCAAAGTTTGGAATCGAGAAGGCAAACTACTGCACACCCTCACTGGGCATAGCCATTATGTCAATAGCGTTGCCTTTAGCCGAGATGGTAATACTATCGCTTCTGCTAGTTGGGACAAAACCGTCAAAGTTTGGAATCGAGAAGGCAAACTACTGCACACCCTCACTGGGCATAGCGATGTTGTCAATAGCGTTGCCTTTAGCCGAGATGGTAATACTATCGCTTCTGCTAGTAGGGACAAAACCGTCAAAGTTTGGAATCGAGAAGGCAAACTACTGAACACCCTCACTGGGCATAGTGATCTTGTCATTAGCGTCGCCTTTAGCCGAGATGGTAATACTATCGCTTCTGCTAGTAGCGACAAAACAGTAATTTTGTGGAATTTCGATTTAAATGATTTAGTGCAACAAAGTTGTGACTGGCTGCATGAGTACCTCGTCACTCATAAAGACGAAGAAGAATTAAGGAAAATTTGCAAAATAAGTAATAAGTAAGAGGGGACTCTTAAGACAACAAAATGTTAAATTAATTTTGCCCAAGTACTTATCAATCCTCAATAGCTTAAAGACTGTAACTGCAAGAACTTGAGTGTTGAATCGACCAAGCAGTTAGAACTCATAATAGAATGAAACTAGTGGATCAAATGCTCCTGAACAAGATTATGTCTCAATTAACGAGATAGTAGGCTTGTGCAATCTGGACGTTAGCAGAGGACAGGTTTGTTCAAGTTATGTCAAATGACCCACTAGAGAGAGAGTTGGTAAATGTGATGGACTGACATCTATACTTCTACTATGCCTCAAGTGCAAAGGCCTGACGGCTCACTTGAGCTCATTTTTCTGCTCAGTTTTTGGTTCAAGGGCTGCTACCATGACTGATGACATCAGGTGTAAGGTATTAGGTGTCAATGTTAGTTGGGGATTCAACTATGAAGGAAGGTTCTATAACAGTTTTAACTTGAATGAGGAATAAAGTCAGCCAAAATTTGGCTAAGCAAAGATTTTGGCACAGAGGCAAAGTATGGCAGATTCATTTAAAGCGTCCGCAAGAGGATTAGAAATTGTTGATCAGGCAAGACGCCACAAGGGCTGGAAAAAAACCGTAACTATAGCATGGTGGCAGAGTGCTAATACCTCACAAGCTACCTTGAAACGATTTTGGCGCAAACAGCCAATTGAATATTCTGCCTTCATAGGGATTTGTCAAGCTGTAGGGATAGATAACTGGGAGGAAATTGTTGAACGTAGAGAAATTGAATTCCCTAAACCGCAACCCTTTACTCTTCCGGAAAAGATAGCGCCTGTCAGGAATTGGGTGGGGCGAGTGCAGGAACTAAACATCCTTAAAACCAGGATTCTCGCTCCACAAAACCAAGGTATCACAGCCGTTTGCCTCGTCGGATTAGCTGGCACAGGCAAAACCACTCTCGCCAGTCAGCTAATCCGCCACCTGCATTTAGAAAAAGCTCCCTTTGTTGTAGCTGCTTGGGAATCTTTAGCTTCCGTCACTGGTAAGCCGCCTCAATTTAACAGGATTATGGATTCACTGTTACTCACTCTCTCTCAGGGTGAGATTACTACAGATATAACTTGCCTAGATGACCCTCAGCAAAAGACGGAAAGATTAATTAAACTACTTAAAGAGCAACCTTCTCTAGTAGTACTCGATAATGTCGAGACAGTTTTAAAAACTAAACAAGCCAAGAGGGCAGGATATTTCTCTGATGATTATGCTGAGTATACTTGGCTATTTAAACGACTGACAGAAACAGAGCATCAGAGCAAAGTAATTTGCACCAGTAGAGAAACTTTAGCCCAGTTATCACTGCCCACTACTCTAATTATTCCTCTTGCTGGATTAGATACACAAGCTGCTGTTAATCTACTTAAACCTTTCGCCCTCATTGCTACTTCAGAAGAATTAGCTCAACTAGCTCAACGCTATCAAGGACATCCCAAAGCCCTAGAAATTGTTTCGGCAGTAATTCACGAAGAGTTTCAGGGACAAGTATGCAGATTTTTGCAGGAGCGTCAATGGTTGTTGATTCGGGATATCGAGAGTTTGATTGATGAAGTAATTTATCGTCTCAGTGAACAAGAATATGCTTGTTTAAGTAGAGTTGCTATCTATCAAACTTCAGAATATCCATTACTGTATGAGGCAATTGCTGCTCAGATGCCTGAGGTGGTTGAACGGGATCTAAAAGAGAATATAATTCTCGCACTAAAGCGCAGACATCTACTAGAGTATGAACCTGTTAGTGAATCTTATCTGCTCCATCCGTTAATACAGGAAAAAGCCTTTGAACTACTAGATAGTGAATCTCGTCTTCAAGCCTACCGCCAAGCTTACCAATACTTTCTCAATATTCCCCTCAATCAACCATCTGATTGGCAAGACTTAGAGGATATCAAGCCGCTGATTTTAGCTTATGAATATGCCTGTCAAGCCCAGGATTGGGATCAAGCAGCAGCAGTAATTTCAGAAGTCTATGAGTATCTGTACGAGTGGAGGTACTTTGAGCGAATTATCAAGTTTTATCAAAATCTAATTCCGTCTGAAGGGAAAGGCTACGAGCAATTAGTGACATCAACTCATAATCATAGTGAGATTTTATATCGTCTCGGTGTAGGCTATCATTCCCTAGGTCAATTCCAGTCTGCTCATGAATATTTGCAACATGCTGTGGAGATATCATCTCAAATTGGTAATGCTCAGATAGAAGCCAAGGCCTTATCTTATTTAGGACTTAATTATCAGTATCAAGGAAATTATTCCCTGGCGTCTGAATATTTAAGCGAATGTTTAAAGGTGGCTACTCAAAGCAAATATGAAGATATCAAGTTCAGAGCCTTGTATTATCTCGGTAAAAATCAGTTCTATAGTGATAGGTCTCAAGAATCTATAGATTTTTATAAACAAGCAATCGATGTAGCTTGTCAATCTAACTTTCTTGAAGAAGAAATACTTGCTCTTAGTGACTTAGGAAATATATACATCAAAATCGAAGCAGAGCAATCAGCAATTATTTACATTAAAAAATGTCTCCAAAGATTCAAGCAATTAAATATAAATAAGTGTCGCTCAGTTAAGTCTTATATTTTAATGGTTAATTTAGCTGAAATATATATTAGACTGGTTGATTATCAGAGTGCCATTAAGTACGCTCAAGATGCCTTGCAAATTGTTATCGATTACACAGATGAATATCATCATTTATGCACTTTGAATATTTTGGGTATTGCTCACAGAGAGTTAAAAGAATATAATAAGTCTCTAGATTACTTTAATCAAGCTCTCGAAATCGCAGCTGAGATTGTTGCACCTGACCAAGAAGGTGATATCCTCTATAACTTAGGTATCGCTTATCGAGAAATAGGAGAACTGAAAGAAAGCTTTGATATTCTACAAAATAGCCTTCGTGTTTTTAATCAAATTGGCGATCGCGACCGCGAGTCGAAAGTATTATTAGAGTTGGAAAAGACTGGTTGGCAAAGTTAATTTGTGAAATATCTTAACTAGAGAAATGAGACCAGAAAAAGTTATTTTTAGTACTGATTGGATTACTATTAAGGAAACTGCTAGGGGTTTTCACTATCTGGAAAGAAAAGGTAGAGATTCCGTGGCGATATTTCTCGTGAGACAAGGTAAGTCTCAGGGAGAATATGAGGTTTTAATTAGACAGCAACCTTTATGTATTGATATTCCTGATATTGATGAAGAGCATCGGCTCTATTCTTGTCCAATTACTGGAGGGATAGATAAGGGTGAGTCGCCAGAGGAAGCGGCAGTTAGAGAAGTGTATGAAGAAGCTGGTTTTTCGGTTCAGGTTTTGCCTTTAGGTAAGTATATTGTTGGCACTCAAACTAATGAAATTTGCTATATGTATTATGCTGATGTAACTGGTATTGAGCCGGAGATTGCTCAGCAGGATGGTAGTTATTTTGAATCGATTAGTAAAAATGAGTGGTATCCTTTGGACTATTTGAATGAGTGCGATTATGGGGCTTGCCAGCTTGGATATTTTAGATTGCTAGATATTCTTGTTTTTTGGGAGCAGGGAGCAGGGAGTAGGGAGCAGTGAAAGCCAACTCTAACCGATATATATTTTGAGTCAATTAACCTTAATAAAAGTAGGTTGGGTAGAGCCAAGTGAAACCCAACTCTAACCGATATATATTTTGACTGGGTTTCCTCACCTCAACCCAACCTACAAATACTTTTTTTATTCGTCCACTCCGACGATTTCTGCTAAGGCATTAGTATATTGCTCTAAGTCTTTGCCAAGTAATAGTAATTCCTGACGCATCTGAGGTTCTAGAGACCAGTTTTTTTCATGGTCTTTGGGACTTGTGGTGGGAGGTTTTTGGGCTTCCCAAGTTTCTAATAAGGGATGCCATTTTGAGAGAAAAGGGCGCAATCTGACGGGGTGACAAGCAAGCTCAAGCCCTGTGCCAGAAAGCTTTTTACCCTGTTAACCTCCTCAAAGATGAAGGCTTATTGACAGGTTTATTGACAATGAACAGGTAGCCGAAAAAATACAGTTTAGTTTTGTATGGAAAAGTAGTCATATTGAGTTTCTTCATTTAACTTAACATAGTTGACTTTACTTATGTCCGACTACTTAGGGAAGAGGTTAGCTGCACTTGCAAGGGGCATCTCTATAATGGGCACTGCTATCATGCATCAGCTGCGATGAAAGATTGGGGAGAGTTCCAGGATTGGAGCGAAGGGAAAAATCGTGCGATCGCCCCGTGAGCTGTTCCTGTCTATTGCTCGTCGATAGTTTAATCAGTTACCCCTGCTGCATATGCGGTGGGGTAACGTCGATTGTGTACCGGATTCCGTAACTTTCCGGTCTATGCCTTGGTTCATCATCAAAATGCAACAATCCCCCTCAGAAACGACTGTGGGGGATTGCTTTATTTTTTCACCTTTGAGTGCCTAAAGTCAAAGTCTGTGATGGTAAATGGCGGCTTCGCTCAAACATTGGGCAAACTTCATCGCAAACATCTGGCTTAGATACTGAGAATATTGATTTGGAAAATCTAATTTTCGTAGTTTTTAGAAATCTAGAGAAATTAGTAAATCAGGTGAAAAATGACCGCAAAAGCATTATCTACAGCGCAAGCTAACATCAAAATTGCTTTATGGCAAGTTGAGGCTGATTCAATCACTAGTGATGAACTGTATGTGTGGTTAGTGGACAGTGGTTTACCTTACGAAGTCACTATAAGACTACACGAAATTGTTACATACACAAAAAAAATAGCTGGCAAAGTATTTGCTATTGGTAAGATTGTACTCATCAAAATTATCGAGTTTGTCAAAGCACATCCTTTCTTAGTTACAGGTTTAAGTATAGGTGCTGTGGTCGGTGCAGCTGTAGCCGCTTTGATAACTTCCATTCCTATTCTGGGACAATTATTAGCACCAGTTGCAGCGGGCTTAGGAATAGCTATTACTATAACTGGTGCTGTTATTGGACATAGGATGGACAAACGTTTTTCAGGTGTTGGTGATGATATTTATGAAATTGCTCGAGAATTCTTTAAGCTATTTGTCGATATTATAAATGTGTTTTTGGGTAAGGTCATAACTGCATAAGCAAGAAAAAATTCCTAAAAATAGAGGTCTGATATGTCTGGAAATAAAACACCTACTAAAGAGCAAATTATTAAGGCTATCAAGCAATTGGAAAACAATCCTCATGATAAGGTAAAAATCTTATCTGATGTCGGAATAGGTGTTGTAGGTGCTGCAGGTGCAGGTGCAGCTGCTTTTGCCTTTGGAGGAGGTGCTGTATCTATATTGTTTGGATTGGTAGCTCTGCCTTATACAGCCCCGATTGGATTAGTCCTAGGCGCTGCAGCATTAGGTGGAGCAGCTCTTTTAGGTGCTAAGAAGGTATTCTTCGAGGGCACTTACGATGAAGGAAAGAAAGCCGAAATGCTAAGGCAGTTAGAAGAACAAAAAAAGGAGATTGAAGCTAAAGAAAGAACATCTAAGCTCGGTGATAGTGACAAAACTAAGTTGATTATTTTTCTAAAAGAACCTGTAGGACTTGATTTAATAAGCCCGAAAGATGCCCAAGATTTAATTAGTGCTGTTGAAAGCGGGAGAATGGAGTTAAAGGAAGCCTATAAATTAGTTGAAGATGTAATTAAATCAGCAAAAACCGCTGGTTAGTGTGACTTTTCAAGCCCCGCAGTCTAATCTCTTGTAACAGTTGGCAGTTGTAATTCTCTAATGCAGAGCCTGAAGCGATCGCTACAATACTTTATCTCTCGGCGACTCAAAAGTAACACCTTAATACCCCTGCCGCAAGACAACGCAGTAAGGGGTAATTTTGCTCATTTTTGAAAGAGACATAAGCTAATTTTACTTGTATATTCGAGATCATCTTCCGCTATATAATCTGTGTAAGCCGAGTCAGTATAAACCTCACTACCTGCTGGTAAATTTAACGGTAATGCCTTCAAGGCACGTACATCTGAAGCACTACCAGGCATCAATACAAATTCAACAGGTATACCACTTTTGGTTGTTAACAACTGAACTCTAACCCCATAGAAATAACGTTTTTTAGACGCTATGTAACCTCTGTAATCCTCTGACTTGATTAACTTCGCGTTGAAAATCTGATCTCGACGGCAATCATCTTCATGCCCTATCGCCTTCAATAAATCATCGGTGATAGCATAGACAGTAATTATTTCGTTTAGCATTTTCCCCTCCATTTTTAGACCTGGAGGGGATTTTATTGCCTTTTTGACACAAGTGCGCAACTTGGAATTTATAACTAGCAACTTGGGTTAATAAGTAATCAACAATAATTCAAAAAAATAAATTGCTCATTGGAATCTAGAACTATTGAATTAAAGAGAATTTCTCATGGCAAACATCAACTACTATCAGGCAAATGATTTGAAATCGATGCTTAATCAAAATGAAACCCAACACATTTTGATAGAGGGGTATCGAGTTCTTGAAAATCCAGCTCAAGATGTCCTATAACAGAATTTTAAACCTGAAAATCTTAAGCAAACAGGCAAGAATAAACTGCAAAGTAAATGGGTTGTCAATAGCCAAAACAAGCTAGTACTTAAATGGTTTATGGCTGATAATTTGAATTGAGAGCAATCTTTACTAATGAATAAGAGGTCAAGGGGAAAGGAAAAGACTCTTTTACTTTTAGCTTTAACCTTTCCCCTTGGAACCTAAGTCGTCTTTAGTTTCTTCAAGCACAGGCATAGTTAAGGCAATTTTCGTGACCTACCTTAACATTAATTATAGAGACCGCTTGAGCAAACATGACGCAATTCCATCTCCAAGCCCCCTTTGAGCCTACTGGTGACCAACCACAAGCGATCGCACAACTGGTCAGTTCAATCACAGCTGGCAACTGTATGCAAACCCTCTTGGGTGCTACTGGAACTGGTAAAACCCATACTGTAGCTAGAGTAATAGAGCAAATTGGCAAACCCACCCTTGTGCTGGCTCACAATAAAACCCTAGCAGCCCAATTATGTAATGAACTGCGGCAGTTCTTTCCCAATAACGCCGTCGAATATTTTATTTCCTACTACGATTATTATCAGCCTGAAGCTTACATTCCCGTAACCGATACCTATATAGAAAAAACCGCAGCAATTAATGATGAAATTGATATGCTCAGGCATTCAGCAACCCGTTCACTCTTTGAACGCCCGGATGTGATTGTGATTGCCTCGATTAGCTGTATCTATGGCTTGGGAATACCCTCAGAATACCTCAAGGCGGCAATTCCCTTGCGCGTAGGTGCAGAAGTTGACCAACGCCAAATCTTGCGTGATTTAGCTTCGGTACAATATTCCCGCAATGACATAGAAATGGGGCGGGGGCGCTTCCGAGTCAAGGGCGATGTCTTGGAAATTGGACCTGCCTACGAAGACCGAATTATTCGGGTAGAATTCTTTTGTGATGAAATTGACGCCATTCGCTACGTTAACCCAGTTACTGGCGAGGTTATCCAAACTTTGGAGGCGTTGAATATCTATCCAGCCCGTCACTTTGTTACCCCTGACGAACAATTAGAAAGCGCTTGTGATGCCATTGAGGCAGAACTGCACCAGCACTTGCAAGAATTAGAGAAAGCAGGTAAATTGCTAGAAGCCCAGCGTTTAGAGCAGCGCACCCGCTACGATTTAGAAATGCTCAGGGAAGTTGGTTACTGCAACGGTGTCGAAAACTATTCCCGTCACTTGGCAGCTAGAAAGGCTGGCGAACCTCCAGAGTGCTTGATTGATTATTTTCCCAAAGACTGGTTATTAGTAATAGATGAATCCCACGTCACAGTACCGCAAATTCGCGGTATGTACAACGGCGATCAATCCCGCAAACGAGTACTAATTGAACATGGCTTTCGTCTGCCCAGCGCCGCCGATAATCGCCCCTTGAAGGCAGAGGAATTCTGGGCAAAGGTTAACCAATGTATTTTTGTATCTGCAACCCCTGGGGATTGGGAACTTGAACAATCAGAAGACCAAATAATTGAACAGGTAATTCGCCCTACTGGTGTAGTTGATCCAGAAATTTTTGTGCGTCCCACAGATGGTCAAGTTGATGATCTTTTGGCTGAAATTAAGGAACGGGCAAATCGCCATGAAAGGGTACTAATCACTACCCTAACTAAGCGCATGGCTGAGGATTTGACAGAGTACCTGGAAGAGCGAGCAATTCGGGTACGCTATTTACACTCAGAGATTAAATCTATTGAGCGTATTGAAATTATACAGGCTTTGCAGGAGGGGGAGTTTGATGTCCTGATTGGGGTGAATTTGTTGCGGGAAGGGTTGGATTTGCCTGAGGTTTCGTTGGTGGCAATATTGGATGCCGATAAGGAAGGATTTTTGCGGGCTGAGCGCTCACTCATTCAAACTATTGGCAGAGCAGCACGTCACGTGCGGGGGCAAGCTATTTTATATGCCGATAATCTTACCGGGAGTATGGCAAGAGCCATTGATGAAACTGAACGTCGTCGAGGCATTCAGCTCGCCTATAATCGGATGCATGGGATTACACCCAAGCCAATTGTCAAGAAATCCAATAATGCAATTTTAGCTTTCCTGGATATCTCACGGCGGTTGAATTCCCAACAGCTGGAGACAGTTTATGAACAAGCAGAAGATTTAACCCTAGAACAGGTCCCGGAATTAATTGCCCAGCTAGAAGTACAGATGAAAGCAGCGGCCAAGAAGTTGGAGTTTGAGGAGGCTGCGAAGTATCGCGATCGCATTAAGCACTTACGGGATAAACTACTGGGTAACTAAGCTACATATCACTGTGATCTTTCAAAACTGCTGATATGTAGCACTAATTCAGTCAAATACACTCAAATCCTACTACTTAAAGTTTCACCTTTAGGTTATCTAATATCATCTCTTAAAAATCTCAAAAAAATCATTTTTTAGTTGTGGCATTTTTAAGGATGATGAAGGATAATTAAGTTGATAATGGAATATAATTTCCTTGGTGAGTTGCTCAAGCATTTTCCTTAAACATTAGGAAAAGCCGAAGTCACCATCTCTCAGAAAGTCAATGCCACAATAACAAGCGAGGTGGTGAACTATGATTACCTCTGTTAAATACTCCATAGATGTAATCAAGGATGAAGCGCGTCAACTGGTTAACAAGGGAGCTGTTAGTCGGCATCAGCCGATTTACACTCTCTGTCAATACATTCCTGCCCGAGAGTGGGTCTGTGTTGAGTGCGAGTTAGAAGAAAGCGAATTTTTGCTCAAAGATCGTATTGTTGACCTCCTTGATCGTGAAGACTGGGAAGATGACTGAACTAGAAAAGTAATACCCTCCACACTTCCCTTTCTGGGTAAGTGTGGAATGGCTTATGTAGTTTTCTTGAATAACAAAGACTTCGGGTCTTTTTGTACTGTACAAAAGAAACGGCTAAACTCAATTCTATTTTAATTCAAAATATGTAACTTTAGGTACTCAAGAATTTCGTAATACCAGCCAATTACAGGATCGTCTTTCCATTTTAAGATTTGTGCCCAGTCCTCAGGATCTGTGACATCCCAGACGTAGGCTTCCTCAAGTTCATTATCTTGCGGAGCTTGAGGATATTTCTGATGGATCTGATTATAAGCTGTTATGGTTCTGTTGATGATATCATCTCTGGCTTTTAAACCCTGAGGTAGATTAGTCTTAATAATATTTGTCACAGTGGTATTGAAGTTGCTATCGGCAATCTTAAAATAAGCCGCACTATAAGCACCACTAGAGAAAGTTTGCTCCTTGGTTTCAATCTCTTTAATTATAGCGGCAGTTTCCTCAGTGAACTCTCGCCTAGCAGCTGTAGTAATCGGCTCTGTGCCCTCGCGCTTTCCACCAGGAAGTGCAAAATTACCACCGCCATTAAGCGGTTGACCATTCGGCTTAATCTCTCCTTTGCCGGTTGAAGAATTGTAAAAGTAGTAGCCTTTTTTTAGTTTACTACCGAGTAGGAATCTACCAGATTGTTCATAATAAACAGCGTAAACTTGCATAATTTTTATCACCTTTTGCAATATACTCTGTAATAGTAGATTGCTGTTATCGAAAATGTCAAGGAGAAAAAATAATAATTTTTGTAAGCAATGTGATAAATTTAGATAACTTGTTGTTAAGATTCCTAGCACCGGTTGGCTCGAATATTAGACATCTCCAGAAACCTCGATTTAGGAACGGTAGCATAAGGGTTTTAGCATAATTATTGGAGATGTCTATTGTCTCCCTCTCGTTTAGGAGAGGGAGAGATGATCTTACCAACCCCTATTTTCGGTTAAGTAGCGCTGGAACCATTGAATTGACAACCGTGCCACCTCCTTAAGGGTGCCTGGATCCTCAAACAGATGAGTTGCTCTAGGGATAATATCAAGTTGCTTTTGGGTAAAGAACTGTGGCAGTACTCTCCGATTTCTAGCAATCATTGGGAGGTTATTCTCTCCCACAATCAGTAGTGTAGCTGACCGAACCTGGGACACAGCTTCTCCGGCCAAATCTGGTCGCCCGCCGCGAGAGACAATTGCACCGACGGCATCTGGGCGTGCAGCAGCCGCCACTATAGCAGCAGCACTGCCTATACCACAGCCAAAGTAGCCAACTTTAAGATCACAAGTGCGTGGGTTCTGCCGAAGAGAGTCTGTAGCCCTAATCAGCCGAGCGGCAAGTAGGTCAATGTCACAGCGGAGGTGTTTTGTCCGCAAGTTAGTTGCCTCTTCTTCCGGTGTGAGCAAGTCCATGAGATCAGTTGCCAGTCTCCCCTGATGTAGCAATTGGGCAAGGTATCGGTTCTGGGGACTATGTAAACTAGTGCTACTGCCGTGGGCAAACAGTACAACTCCTCGGGCTCCTTCAGGCACCCTAAGATTTCCTGAATGTACAATTTTGTCAGCTGCCAACGAACCTAGATAATCTCGATTATTCTCTTTTAATATGCTGTGCATTTTATTCTCCCTCTAACTGAGATTGACTATTGTGTGTTCTGTTACTTGAGTTAGGTATCAAAAACCTTAGAGAAAGAACCGGCTATACAGGCTGTCAATAAATTTGCCAGTATCGCTTAATCTTCCTAAGAGCAGTCTCTGCTAGTTTTAAAGCCAGTTTTCTTTATTGATGAACAAATTTGTTCTTTGATTTTATACTAAGAAAAAAATCTATAAAAATCAATGAATATGTTAAATGATATTAAGTTAAGAGAAAGAAAATTTTAGTTGAAAGAGCAAAATATTAGAGCCATGAACAATGAACGAATTGGCATGTGGCTTGTCTGTACGCCTACAACGGATGAAGACGACCTTCAATTACCAGTTTAAATTTCTGAACAGCAATCTTAAGCCATGATATATCTTTTCTCGGACTCATGAGCTACACCTAAAACCTAACTCCTGCCTCCTGCCCTGGAGCCTCCTGCCTCAAAACTCAAAACTCTGTACCTCACCAGTATGAGAATTACTATATTAAGATGTTCCCTCCTTCAAATAGAATTTACTTTAAAAACCACTTTAAGCTTGCTATTTTTGAAAGAACTACACCAGTGAAAATAAGAATTTTATAAATAAAGTTTAGTTATTGACCCGTGTTATTGACCAGTCAAAACTAAAAATTAGCAATTTTTTGGTAATCAGACTTGGTGTAAACTCATTATAGATAACTTAAAAGACCTCATAGCACAGGATTTTTTCAAAACCATTATCTCTCTGAAAGCATAGCAATAATTATTAAATTAGGATCCAAAAGAAGACCACTGGAACTAGCAACAGGAACTATCGATCATCCTGGACAATGGAATCAGCAAGTGTCAAGGCAATGGACATCAATGAAAACTGCTATGGGCGCTGGAGAGGTGAAAGTGATGTTTCTTGTACCCTGAGGCACTCTCGGATTCACCAGAACCAAATTGGTAGGGGTAAAATCCCTTTTCAACAGGGAATCTGCTCGAGTCCATACCAGAGGCACTTCAAGATTCTCGAAAGATTTTGCTACAACTATTAAAGTACTTCACATATTTCAGGGTCAGAGATTCACACTTCATCACTCAGAGATTGAAGCTTTGCAAGTAATTTATCTGTTGAGCAACTAATTACCCTAACGGGGAGTATTCGCTTGCTCTTGAGATGTATCTGTTTATACCTGCCAACAATCTTGAACTGAGGTTGCTATGGCAAGGTTAGGCAAGCTATCAGTGCTAAACCCTTTAAGTTCCCTTCAGTGTCGCTAAATTGAGGCTCTTTTGCCGGAACATAGAGGAGTTTGACACAATCGTGGTGGTAGTTAGAGTCTCTAAATCAAACACGACACCTCGATTACCAAAACCTCTCAGCAGAGTGATGAATTTTCAAGATTTGTACTTTACACTTGCAAGCGCCGCTTGCTTGTTACCGCTAGTTTCTGGAGTACTGATTAAGGGAAGGATTGGATGGATCTAGTTTTACAGAAATTCTTCATGCCATTGTTCGATATATTCACAACTAAAGTCAGTATAGGCGGTAATTATGTATCACTATATGATGTAGTTAAACTAATTTTTTGGTTGCTAATAGTTGTCTTACTCTCCGGAGCACTCAGAAATTTCCTCAAGCAAAGGCTATTAGTCAGATTGCGAATTGATCAGGCTAACCGAGAAGTCATTGCCACAATTATCAGCTATAGTACCGGAACCTTCGGTTTTCTCGTTGTTTTACAAGGCATTGGTATTGATTTGGCTTCCTTGGCAGTGATTGCAGGTGGCTTAGGAATTGGAATTGGCTTCGGACTACAAGACATAACTAAAAACTTTGTTAGTGGTCTAACTTTACTCTTTGAAAGAACTATAAAGGTTGGTGATTTTGTTGAATTTGATGGTCTTTCAGGATATGTAAAGGCAATTTCTCTTCGCTCTACAGTTATTCGTACGCGTGAGGGTGGAGATGTATTTGTTCCTAACAGTATCTTGAGCGAAAATCGGATTCTAAACTGGAGCTATGATAGCTATATAGCTCGAATTCATCTTCCAGTGGGAGTAGCCTATAGTAGTGATCCAGTATTAGTAACTGAGACACTATTAAAATCTGCCTATATGGAACCAGCTGTTCTACACGACCCTTCTCCTTTAGTACTTTTTAGAGGTTTTGGAGATAGTGCTTTGGAATTTGAACTGCGAGTGTGGGTAAATCGCATCGATAAAGAACCAGATCTTAGAAGCTCTTTAAACTTTATTATTGAATATAATTTACGCCAACATGGAATTACTATACCCTTCCCTCAACGGGATTTATGGGTAAAAAATCCCGAAGCCTTGAATCTACTAACACGCCCAAAGAAAGAAGCTCAAAATATACCCCCATCAGTACCACTGCCACAACCACCACAGCTACCTACACAAAGCTCAAAACCATTATCTGTTAGGTCTTTGCTGCGACTGGTAACTTATTTTGAAAACTTGAGCGACTTAGAAGTACGACAATTAATTGAAATTGGCTATCGCAAACGCCTAGTACCTTCACAGGTTTTATTTCATGAAGATGAGCCAGGAGATGCATTTTATATTATTCTTTCTGGATCTGTGGAGGTTTTTGTAGCTAAGCTCAGTAAACATCTTACTATCCTTGGAGCAGGACAGTTTTTTGGAGAACTTGCTCTGATGTTGGGAATTCCCCGCACAGCAACGGTTCGCGCTGTAGAAGAGACTATTTTATTTGTAATTAATAGAAAAGGATTTGAGAAATTACTACAGGAGCATCCAGAATTATCAGAAGTTATTGTTCAAGAGCTAGGCAAACATAAAGAAGAATTAGCTCAAAGGCAACAGCAACTGCGAGACATGGGGTTGTTAGATGCGACAGAAGATGACAAAAATCCTGTGTCTTGGGTTCGCAAGAGACTTAAAAAAATCTTTAGTCTTTGAGGAGTTTGTTCATGGTTCATTGGGGTGGTATTCGACAGTTGTGGAATACCACCCCAATGGGTGAGCGAAAAAAGGTGTGGGGAAATAATTAAGCAGACGCTCCAGACGCTCCAGACGCTCCAGACGCGGAGAAATCAAATCCCACGCAAAATTTCGTTCACCCCACCCCAATGAACAATCAACAATGAACTATGAACTTCTCAAAATTCGATACCTGGTTGTGCTTTGACGCCTTGTTCCCGGAAAGGATGCTTAACTAAAGTCATCTCTGTTACTAAATCTGCTCGTTCAATCAAGGCTGTCGGTGCTCCTCTACCAGTAAGGATGAGATGGGAATCTGCTGGCTTTTGTTCTACTCCAGCTAGAACATCCTCAACCTTGAGATAGTTAAGTTTCAAGGCAATGTTAATCTCATCCAACAGCACCAGTCTAA
This sequence comes from Symploca sp. SIO2E9, assembly GCA_010692645.1. Classification (GTDB taxonomy): domain Bacteria; phylum Cyanobacteriota; class Cyanobacteriia; order Cyanobacteriales; family Coleofasciculaceae; genus SIO3C6. The sequence continues at coordinate 6,613 of JAAHGS010000035.1, read as the reverse complement.
ACTCAGGGTTGCTGATAAATTCCAAAGCCTTTTCCCATGCTGCCTGTGCTTGTTCAATATCTCGCTCTCTGTCTTGAGTTTCCCAGGTAAAGCCTTCTCCCATAGCATGGAACTCTAACTGAGGTGTTTCGCCTGGTGCTGGTAATGTCCAGTGTTTGAAAGCTGCCTTCTCCGCTGGTTCCCAGGCTCCTTTGATAAATTGTACTATCGCTACTCGGTAACCATGACCAAGCGATCGCAATACCATGCCCAGTGCTGCTGTCGTTTTTCCTTTGCCATTACCTGTATTAACAATAATCAAACCCTTTTCTTGTGAGGCTTGGGCAACCCGTTTTTCCTGTACCTCCTTGCGCCGCTGCATTTTCTGTTGATACTGCTTCGGCGTCAATCCAGAAAATTCTGAACCAGCAACATCATTGGATTTTAAGGGTTTGTTCGAGGTAGTTTGAGAATAGATGTTCATTAATTTAACTTAGCCAAGAGTCATTCCACTCTGGCTGCTCCATTTCGGCAAGCAAGCGCTCTTGAGTACTCAGATTATGCCTTATTTCAGGCATCTGTACATTCTCCATCCAGGAATAATCCCAACAAGTTTGAAGCAACTACACTTCTAGGAAGCGTTCAAAACTCAGTAAGTCCGATCCGGAGCATGGGGTTTTTGAAACCCCGTCTTCCTATGAGGCGGGGTAGTTCATGAGTCAATTGCTTTACCTAGCTGATACTATTGGTATTTGGTACGGGAGCTTCCCAAGTCGCGAGCGATTTATAAATCAAGCTCCATGATATCAGGCAAAATAGCAGTCCTTGCAGGAAATATCAACCAGCAATATGTTGATGTAATCATCAATGCTGCTATACTTCCAACCATGAACGAGCAATCGCCATACTCTGGAGTCGAAAATCCCCAAGCAGCAGAAGCTCTCTTGAGAGCTATGACTCGGGATGTTGAAAACCTGCGGCAACATCTTCTAGTTGGTTTATCTGATGATATTGAGCGACTTAGGAAAGAAAAATCTCTACTGATTGAGGAACTCGAAAATCTACAACAGGAGCGTCAGCAGCAAATTCTCCAACAGCAACAGTTAATCCAACAGATTGCCCCAGCTTTGGCAAATCAACTAATTGAACTGATTATCCAGCGGCTCAATCAGCTGACAGACTCATCCCAAGTCACTAATCTAGAACCAACCCTGTCTGGAGAAACCCGCCACCAGCAATTGCCTAGTTTAAAGACAAGTGAATACAACGAGAATGCTCACCAATTAATTGCCTCTTTAGATTCCACCCTCAGAACCACTTTTAGAACACTGCAACAAGACCTCAGCAGCTATCAAAGTTCCCTTTCCCGGCAATTAGGTCAGATGCACACTCTTGAACAGCAAGGGGAAACCTTCTTAAGAATACTCGTTAATCGTATCCGAGAAGCAATTGAGGCTGAGTCATCTGCACCTGACAATACCTCAAATAGGTCTTTAGCAACACCGCCTCTTCATCCCTCACCTAAACCAAGTAATGGGGATAATATCTCTGAGCATTCTCAACAATCAGTCTCAGCAGTGGCACTTGTGCAATCGCCAGAGTCTGTGGTTACACTTCAAGAGTCCCAACCTCAAGTACCAGCAGCCTGGACACAACCAATTGGGTTATTGTTGGTTTTGTTGTCTTGGTTAACGTTGTCTTTGGAGTATGTAGTTATCAGCGTAATTTTCAACCACTCCCTGCTGTTTGGGAACTGGGAATGGGGAGAATTTCTGAGTTTGGGGGTAGGCAATGTCGTATTTGTCCTGTGGCTAAAGATGCTGTTGGTGGTGCCGTTGATGGCAATTGTGGGGACTCGACTCTATCCATCAATGCCGCGAGAACTCACAGAGTTTGCTCAATTAAATAACTGGTTAAGCTGGGGTAGGTTTATTGGCAGTGGCTGGTTATGGTTTTTGTCACAAGTACTAATTTATTTGGCTTTGGCTTCAATTTCACCAGGGGTGGCTATGACCATTTTCTTTATATATCCACTAGTTACCTTAGTGTGGATTTGGGTAAGATTTGGCGCTCGTCCCAATTTATTGCGCAGCCTCGTCATCTTGGGCTTGGTGGCAGGAGTTACCATCAGTGCTTTTGGAGGGAGCACTCTTTCTGGGCTAGGTGTTGCCGCTGCTGTTGGCTCCGCTATTGCCTTCCCTTTGTCTTTAATCCTGATGCCAAATATTAGTAGAAAACTAAATATCATCCCTTTCGGCTGGATTAATTGTGTGATTATCCTGGTCTTTTCTACTCTCAGTTTGGTGTTGCCATTACCAGAATCCTGGGGTTTCACCATCTCAAAAATCATGGATTGGCGGTATTTGATACCACTGAGTCTAGTTTTGGGAATAACTACACTCACACATTCTATACTTAACAATCTTGGCATCAGAATGATCGGTGAATCTAGAGCGTCGATTCTGGGAGCAGCAGTACCAGGGTTAACAGCATTTTTAGCATGGGCAATGATGGCAAGAGCAATGTCTGGAGAGCAAATCTTGGGGATGCTATTAGTTAGCTTGGGATGTGCCACCCTGAGTTTTGAACAGTTGCGCCGTCAAGCTCGTGCCCTAAGTAATAAGTAATAAGTAATAAGTAATAAGTAAGAAATGTTTTTGTTGCTACATTGCTTATTTGGTTTTGAATAAGTTCAGTCCGCATTCCTCATCCTCCTGGCTCCGATTCCCGATTCCCTACCTTATTGACGCTTAACCATCTTGAGCTTGCCTCCTGTCTTGAGCAAGCTGTTCAATATTGATAATCTCAGTATCATCAGCAATATCTTTATAGGTATGGAAGCTAAAGCGGCGCTTGCCTCCTTGGTCATTCCACGCCTGTTGTAGCAAGGCGTGAGGATAGTTGCCACTATTGAATTGAGTCAACAGTTGGGGCCATTTCTGTTTAATTTTGCTAGCATCGCAAACGTATAATCTTAGATTACCAATATGGGCGATCGCGTAAATCCCAGAAGCCATAGCTGCTAACTACAATCCTACTACAATCATTGTTTGAGACTTTTGGTACTGTTGATAAGCGACAAAGCTGTAGCATCTTGACTGATTACCTTGCCCTTGCGGTCAAATAAAACTGTACCTACCTTAATCGATACGCCTGCATATTTTCCTACATAATCCTGAGCTTTGTGACTAATTTTTTCAGCTAAAGCTGCAAATACAGATTCAGCTAGTCCAATTCCGAGCAAATGCTTGTAAGCCGCATCGGCTGTTTTTGCCTCAAGTACAGCTTGGGCTGTTTGTAAATTACCGCCAACCTGAATAACAGCAGCACTGATAATTTCTAATTTGGCGTCAGCTATATGGCTAGAAGTGTTAAAGATACCAGCAGCGAGCTTAATCAGTTTGCCCTGATACCCAATTAACAGGACTGATTGAGCCTGATTAAGCCCAGCTTCTACTAGCAGCGCCCCAATCCAGTTGCCTGTGGACACAATTACTTGTTCTGGTATAGATAAGCGTTGAGCTACCTGCTGACCATTACTGCCGAGACAAAACACTAAATTAGGAGAGCTTTTTACCTTATCTTGCAAGATAGCGCGAAATTCTTCTAGATGGTCAGCAGCAGAAAGCGGTTGAGAGATACCACTGGTTCCTAGCAAAGCCAAACCTTCTAAAATACCAAAGGCTTCATTTGAGGTACGCTGGGCCAGTTGACGACCTTCTGGAAGGATAATAAACACAGTTGCTGTTTGCCCAGTCGGGATTAGAGGCAAGAGATTAGCTTCAAAAAGGCGACGGGCATATTGATAAATGGCAGGTTCTCCAGTCGTAGTTTTTCCTAATCCTGCTCCTGCTTCTAAGACTAAAGCCTGCCTTTGGTATTCAGACAATTTTACCCATGCCCAAATGGGAGTATTTCTGGTCAAGTCTAAGTTATCTCCAGGGTCACTCAAAGTAATTGCTAAAGCACTAGTAGCTTCCATTGCCGCTACTTGGTAGATGGGAATATCTGCTTCTGTCGTCAGCAAATCAACAGTAACTGAAAGCTTAGAGTTTCTGCCCTCTAGCAAATGAAGTAATGCCATTTTGGCAGCAGCAACGGCGAAAACTGGGAGTGTGTAACCTGTACGTGCCATTGGTAAATCCATACGAAACCTATAATTAAGTTATCTTCCGTTAAAACAGGAACTATGGTCTACACTTCATCCAAACAACTTAGCTTTGAGGAGTTTATTGCCCAATATAGGGATAATACACGCTATGAACTAATTGATGGAGAAGTTAGAGACATGGAACCTACTGGTCCTCATGAAGCTGTTGCTGGGAGTATTGCTGGTAGAATTTATGTCGAAATTTTTCGTGCTAATTTAAACTGGTTAATTCCAAAAACTTGTTTGATCAAACCACTATATGCTGAAGCTACAGCACTCCGTCCTGATGTAGTTGTTTTAGATCAAGCAGAACTTAGTAAAGAACCTCTTTGGCAAAAAGAACCATTGATTTGTAAGGGGAGTACTATTAAGCTTGTTGCGGAAGTAGTCAGCACCAACTGGCAAGATGATTATGCCAGAAAAGTGGAAGAATACGCCTTCTTGAATATCCCAGAATATTGGATTGTGGATTTTCGGGGTTTAGGTGGTTTGCAATTTATCGGTAATCCCAAACAACCTACTTTCACCATCTGTCAGTTAGTTAATGGTATGTACCAGCAGCGACAATATCGCTTGGGAGACGCTATTGCTTCTTACCTGTTTCCAAATTTACAACTGCGACTCGACGACGTTATGCCAACATAAACTGGAAAAGCAGCAGTTTGTCTTCAGTTGAGGTTGAATCCTAATAGCGATCGCTAAACTAAAAGAAGCAATTGCTGAAACAAACATTACTATTGCCATCGACAGTAACAATATCACAGTTCAAAACAATCTCAGAGAAGCCCAACAGCTAGTGATACAGTAGGGCTTGACAGTAAAACAATAGCAATTACAGTCTGAAAAGTAAAAGATATTTTATTATCACTTATTACTTATTACTTATTACCTATTACTTAAAATCAACCCCAGTGAGAAGATAGCTAAATCTGATCTCACTATCCTATGTCTTACCTGTCGAGTCCTTACAAGTCAAAGACTCTAATTCCATTTCGTTCAACTCATCTACTACTATTCCTAATCTGGCTATTCCTTGGCACAATCTTGCGCTTAAGCAACTTGGCATCCCTACCCCCTTGGACTGACGAGTTCGCCACCATGGTTTTTAGCCTAGGAAATAGTTTTCGCAACGTACCCCTCAATCAGTTAATTGATTCAGACATACTTCTACAGCCGCTTCAAACTCTACCGAAAGCAGGAATTAGCGCTGTAGTGGATCACCTATTTACAGAAAGTACCCATCCTCCCGTCTATTTCGCCCTAGCGCACCTCTGGATGAAACTATTCCCATCAGAAGCAGGACTAGTCTCAATCTCAGCAGCGCGATCGCTCTCTACTGTATTCGGAATAGTTTCAATTCCAGCAGTTTTTGGTCTTAGTTATCTAGCTTTCCGTTCCCTATTAATATCTCAGCTAGCCGCCGCGATGATGGCAGTCTCGCCCTTCGGAGTTTTCCTAGCACAAGAGGCGCGTCACTATACCCTGGCAGTTTTGCTGGTTATCGCTTCCCTCTGCTGTCTAGTAAAAGCTGTTAAAAATATCTACCGTCAAAAAACTCTACCGATATCCGTAGGATTAATTTGGGTAGCGGTAAATTGTTTAGGTATCGCCACCCATTACTTTTTCGTCCTTACCCTCGGTGCCCAAGCCTTAGTTTTACTAGGGCAAGCTTGGAGACAAACTGCCCAAGACTTAAAAGCACTACTGCAACCCCATTGGCAGCGAATTTATGCCGTGGTTGTGGGCACAAGTATTGGCTGTTTAGTATGGTTGCCTGCTTTACAAGCTATTCATGGCAGTGTCCCAACTAACTGGATCTACGACGGTAATCCCAGAATTGATTGGTTGGCACCAATAGGGCGATTTCTGTTATGGGCAATTAGTAGCTGGCTAATGCTGCCATCGGCAGTGACAACTATTCCGCTAGCGGTCGTAATTATTTCTGGTATCGTGAGCTTATTGTTTTTACTCTGGACTTTGCCAAGTCTTAGCTCTGGTCTCAAATACCAGCAGCAAAATCCAGATACCGGTTTAGCTACCCAAATTTTGGTTGAGTACTTACTCGGTGCAATTGCCTTATTTGGTGTCTTTACCTATGGTCTAGCTATGGATTTAACCCTGGCACCGCGCTTTCAGTTCGTCTATTTTCCAGCATTGATTGTCTTATTAGGCGCGGCGCTGGCTGGCTGTTGGCAGGCTATACCAATTGCAAGAGAGGAGGGTAATAGTGGGGATAGAAATTCAGACTTCAATCCAACAGTAAAACGGGTGAACGAAAAAAAGAGTGGGGCAAGGAGTAAGCAGACGCCCAGACGCCCAGACGCCCAGACGCCCAGACGCGGAGAATTCAAATCCCACGCAAAATTTCGTTCACCCCAGTCAAACCCTATAAACAGTGGAGTTTTAGACCCAATATTAGTCGAAGAGTGAGGGAGTATCGAAGTATTCCTCAACTTAATCCCCCCCTCTCCCCCTCCCCCCCCC
>JAAHGS010000349.1 GCA_010692645.1 Symploca sp. SIO2E9 | reverse complement strand
CCTAGGCTATAGGGGGTTTGCCTGTGGACAAGTAGGAGCCGACTCCCTTGGTTGAAGCAGGAAGAAAACATCTTCACTACTAGCTTTTAACAGGTTTTAGTAGAGTTGAGTAGGTTTTTCGTAGCACATCAAAAGGGTATATCAGTAACCCAATTGCCGTTACTAACCGTCTCTCCAGGATAAAAGAGTGCCTTAGCTTTCCAAGATAGGAAGATTATATCTCAATAGTCGAGTGACTAATAATATCCCGGAGTTAGTTGACATTTTGCCCCACCAAATCTTATCTTCAGCATAACTTAATTTTTTATTCCACATAACTTACTGCACATTTTGGGCACCGTTGTGCTAACCTGTTATGAATCTTTACAGGAATAAAATATAGAAACCATCAGGTTTCCCATTATCAACGCCCTGCAATAGATATTCGCTGCTTCGATAGAGTACTTGAGCAGCGCCATATTCGCACACTCACACAATAGTCATGACAGACGCATCAGTAACACTACAGACAGAAGCATTAGAGACGCCAGATGTCCCCTCTCTAAACAAGCAGTTGAACCGCCAGATGATCGTCATTCTGGACTTTGGTTCTCAATACTCTGAGCTCATTGCTCGTCGCATCCGCGAAACACAAGTCTATTCAGAGGTTCTTTCCTATCGCACTACCATCGAGCAGTTGCAACAGCTCAATCCCAAAGGAATTATCCTTTCCGGTGGACCCAATTCTGTCTATGACTCTGGTGCGCCCCTGTGTGACCAGGAAATTTGGAATTTAGGTATACCTGTATTAGGTGTGTGCTATGGCATGCAGTTGATGGTGCAACAACTGGGTGGAAAAGTGACGCGTGCTGAAAAAGCTGAGTATGGTAAGGCATCGCTACTCATTGATGACCCCACTGACTTGCTAACCAATGTTGAAGAAGGCTCAACCATGTGGATGAGTCATAGTGATTCTTGTCAGCAATTACCAAGTGGCTTTGAGATTCTGGCGCACACAGAGAATACGCCCTGTGCAGCAATTGCTGATCACCACAAAAAAATGTATGGTGTCCAGTTCCACCCCGAGGTAGTACATTCAGCAGGTGGTATTGCCTTAATCCGCAACTTTGTTTACCACATTTGCGAGTGTGAACCTACTTGGACAACTGCCGCCTTCGTCGAGGAAGCGATTCGGGAAATTCGCGCCAAGGTAGGTGAAAAACGGGTACTGCTTGCCCTCTCTGGCGGTGTTGATTCCTCTACCCTTGCCTTCTTACTCCACAAGGCAATTGGAGACCAACTAACTTGCATGTTTATTGACCAAGGCTTCATGCGCAAAAGGGAACCAGAGCGTTTGGTGAAGCTATTTCAGGAACAATTCCACATTGCGGTGGAATATGTCAATGCCCGCGAACGATTCCTGGAGCTACTGGCTGGAGTTACTGATCCAGAAGAAAAGCGCCGCCGTATTGGTCACGAATTCATTCACGTTTTTGAAGAACAGTCCAAACGTCTTGGTCCCTTTGATTATCTTGCTCAGGGTACTCTCTATCCCGATGTGATTGAGTCAGCCAACACTAATGTTGATCCCCAAACTGGGGAGCGAGTAGCAGTTAAAATCAAGAGCCATCACAATGTTGGCGGCTTGCCAAAAGACTTACGCTTTAAGCTGGTTGAGCCTTTGCGCAAACTCTTTAAAGATGAAGTGCGTAAAGTTGGTCGCTCGATTGGGTTACCAGAGGAAATTGTACGCAGGCACCCCTTCCCTGGTCCAGGGCTAGCAATTCGCATTATTGGTGAAGTGACAGCAGAGCGGTTGAAAATCTTACGCGATGCTGATTTCATTGTCCGCCAGGAAATTAACAGGCGGGGGATTTATCATGACTTTTGGCAAGCGTTTGCTGTTTTGTTACCAGTACGTAGTGTAGGGGTTATGGGGGATCAGCGTACCTATGCTCACCCGATTGTCTTACGCCTTATTTCCAGTGAAGATGGTATGACTGCTGACTGGTCGAGGGTGCCTTACGAAGTGTTAGAAGGAATTTCTAATCGGATTGTTAACGAAGTCAATGGTGTTAATCGGGTAGTCTACGATATTACCTCTAAGCCCCCTGGAACCATAGAGTGGGAGTGAATGTTGCCATAGAAGTAATAAGTAATAAGTAATAAGTAATAAGTAATAAATTTGATTGAATACCCACTTATTACTTATTACCTAAAACTTATGACTTGCCCTGTTCTAGATAGAGAAGCCTATGTTCTTTTAGAGATGGGAGGTAGTTAATAATAGCCCAAAACCTGCTAAAACCTGATCAAAATGTAGAAACTCGAAGAGCTAAATTATGGTAACAAAAATCAATCTAACTAGTCTAAAATAGAGTGAACTGTAGAGGACTAAAATGTACGCCATC
>JAAHGS010000348.1 GCA_010692645.1 Symploca sp. SIO2E9 | reverse complement strand
ACTTGGCTGGAGTATTTTGGGAAAGTATTTGGCACTGTAACAGTTGCTATACCTCCTCACTACACCAGCCAGAACTGTTCTAATTGCGGCACAACTGTTAAAAAATCTCTCAGCACTCGCACCCATAGGTGCGGCTGTGGGACTGTCTTAGACCGCGACGAGAACGCAGCGAAGAATATCCTCAAGTTAGGACTACGTACTGTAGGGCATACAGGAACGTTTCAGTCTAAGTACTGGATAAACGCTTCTGGACAGATGAGCCTATGGTGTCTTGATGAAAGTCAAGACACTAAGTTCGCTGGTTGAAGGAAGAATCCCTCGTCTCTGGCGAGGGAGTGTCAAGAAGTTGTAAGTCAGGTTCAATCAACTGTTGTGAGTCCTTGGAGCGACTCCAGGACGGCGTCTAACTGTTCTTCTGTGTTTGTAATATTCGATTTGAACAAGGTTTTTGTCCAACTATTAACTGCTCAATGCTTTTTGGCGTTATTTGAGGTATGAATTCCTTTGTTTGCTCTGCTTTAACTGCTGCCATAGACATTGCACCTGTTCATAGGCTTGCTCAGAGGAAAGTTTGCCTCCGCTCTCTAAACCGCAGAGGTAAGATACTCTCTGAGAAAATTCTTGCAAATTGGCATGAAAGGCTAGATCCTCAGTCTTGCTGGAACCCAAATAGGGAACTTGAGGGTATATAAAGCTGTTTATGCGCTCCTGATCTGAATTACTCATGATTTTACTCTCAGTAAAACTACAGCTTATTAAGCTTAATCTTAATTAAGTAACTGTCTTTGTTGATGCAGATGCGACGAAAAAGATTTCTGCTTCTACAGAGTGGGAGGAATCGCCACCTAGCCTCAGAGCCTCTGAATTACTCATATTGACTTGCTGTTGGCGCTCTTTCGTTCAACACTTGTTCATGATTCCAAGAGTCTCGATTATGGTTTGATAATAATATTTAATCTCAACTATAACTTATTACTAACCCCATCTTAGCCTTTTCTTAACCAAAAATCAAGATTTTTGGTTAAGAAAATTTTCATCTTTTAGGACTCGACTTGCTTGGTCATTTCCCCCTGCTCCCTGCTCCCTTGCCTGAGCGAGCGATTAGATAAGTAGTCACACAAAATTATTTACACACTAAAGAATGCCTCAATTACGCCGACAATTGTTACTGGTAATACCAATGCCCCTACAATTAGGATTGCTGAGAAAGCTGCTGATTTGATGATGGTTAATCATTAATCAACTAATTAAAACTGCTATAAATTTATGGGTCAGCGAAAACGGATTGGCATTCTTACTAGCGGTGGTGACCAAAAAAAATGGGTTTCAAGCCTCCCCCTTCTAGGGGGACTTTTGATCCTGAACATATTTTTTTAGAACCTCAATAGGCGCTCCTGGGCAGGAAGAGGCAAAATAAGAAGGACTCCAAAGGTGTTCAGGGTGTGGAGACTGAAATTGCTTTCTGTACATTCTACTAGAAACACCCTTGAGGTGATTCACTAGAGCCGAGATAGATAGTCTTGGTGGGTATTCGACTAGCAAGTGAACATGGTCGGATTCTCCGTTAAATTCTATCAACTTAAAGCCCATTTTTCCAGCAACTCCATTAAAGCTTTCCTCTAGCAGTTTTAGGCTATCAGCATTAAACACCTGGCGTCGGTACTTGGGAACGAAGACCAAATGCACGTAAAGGGTTGTAACACTATGCCTACCTTTTCTCAAGGAGACTTTTATTTTTGTAGACCAAATGGTATGATGCTTCTATGAAAGCACGTTACCGATACCGCGTCTACCCCACTCCTAGCCAACAGCTGGCACTAGCCAAGTTGTTCGGATGTGTTCGCACAGTATGGAATGACGCCTTGGCTTTTTGCCTCTCAATATATCAATCTGGAGGCACTAAGCCGAAAAATAGCGACTTGCAAAAGCAGTTCATCACCCAGGCGAAAAAACGTTTAGACCGTCAATGGCTTAAAGAGGTTTCTAACATTGCTTTGCAACAGTCTCTTAACGATTTAGAGCAGGCATACCAGAATTTTTTTAAGTCCTGCAAAGGGCAAAGGAGAGGGAAACCCATTAGACCACCACGCTTTAAGAAGCGGCGTGCCAAGCAAACTGCTAGGTTTAGACAGGGTGGGTTCAAGGTTGCTCAACGACTTAAACTGGCGAAAATTGGTGCAGTCAAAGTAACTTGGTCAAGGAAACTCCCGACAGAGCCAACATCGGTAACTATCATCAAAGATTCTGCTGGCAGATACTTTGCCAGTTTTGTTGTTGAGATTGAACCAGAAGCTTTACCTCAAGCTGATAACTCAGTAGGTATTGATCTGGGGATCAATACCTTTGCTGCTCTAGATACCGGAGAAAAGATAGAAGCGCCTAAACCTTTAAAGAAACGACTGAGGCGCTTAAGGAAACTCAACAGAAATCTAGCAAGAAAAACTAGGTTTAGTAATCGTTACGAAA
>JAAHGS010000347.1 GCA_010692645.1 Symploca sp. SIO2E9 | reverse complement strand
GTGCGATTCGTTTCTCATAAACCTCAATTGAGGGGGACTGAGAGCTTCTGATGAGTAACCGATAAGGTAGAGTTCGCACTTTAATCCTCATCAGATGACAATTTAATAACCTTATAGGTGAGTAAAAGTATCCTAGAAATTACAAGTCCTATCCCGAAGGTATATCGGTGAAAGCATATCCTCTACGGTAGAGAATGGTCATCAATCCGTAAAGCGAGGATAAAAGGTCAAAAGCATACCTAATCCAAGGTCAAGGCAGACTAAGCAAGTTCTCACGGATAGCGAAAGCGAAGGTACATCTGAACCGTCTTTAGATGTTACTAGCGAAACGGATTGACACGCTAGGCGAACCAAAAGGTCAAAAACTAAGGGTATTGGAGAGATGCCCTCTCAATCCAATATATACCACCCGAACAAGGCGGAAAGGACCATCCTAAAAGAACAAACCGAAGGTTATTAGAAACGAAGTAACCCATCAATCACTCTCAAGAAAGGTCGATTTCTTGAGTAGTCAACCAAGACGAAACCTCTGAATCTCAGGTGATTGATGGAAAAGATTGAGTCAGAAGCAAAAGACCATTGTAATGATAGGGATAAGCTGACGGACTCACGGTAGTACGGAATGTAAAGCTATGAGTACTAACAAATGTCATGAACACGGAAATCAAACCGATGGATGAATGGAAGAACATCAATTGGCGAAAAGCCGAAAGATGTGTCTTTAAATTACAAAAACGGATTTACAAAGCGTCTAGTCGTGGAGATGTCAGAACAGTCCATAGACTCCAAAAACTTCTCATAAAATCCTGGTCAGCCAAATGTCTAGCGGTGCGTCGGGTAACACAAGACAATCAGGGACGAAAAACAGCAGGTGTCGATGGTGTTAAATCGCTATCACCAAAGCAACGACTTCACCTGATAGAAGAAATAAAACTAGGGGAAAAAGTCAAACCAGCGCGTAGAGTTTGGATACCTAAACCTGGAAAGGATGAAAAACGACCTCTAGGAATACCGACCATGAATGACCGTGCATTACAGGCACTTGCTAAATTAGCACTAGAGCCAGAATGGGAAGCTAAATTTGAACCCAACTCTTATGGATTCAGACCAGCCAGAAGCTGTCACGATGCCATTGAAGCGATAGTCAGAGCCATATCTCTAAAACCCAAATTTGTTTTGGATGCGGACATATCCAAATGTTTTGACAAAATCAACCATTCCAAACTACTTGAAAAATTGAATACCTATCCAACCTTACGGAGACAAATCCGAGCTTGGTTAAAAGCTGGTGTGATGGATGGAAAATCATTATTTTCAACAATAGAAGGGACACCACAAGGGGGAGTTTTGTCACCCCTCCTTGCTAACATTGCCCTTCATGGAATGGAAATGAAGATAAAAGAGCTATCCAAATCCTTTGACCATCTATATCATAAATGTGGCAAGAGGTACACAATCAAGGATAGACAAACATCAATTTCTCTTATTAGATATGCAGATGACTTCGTTATTCTGCATGAAGATCAGAGGGTAATTGAAAAAACAAAACAAGTGACTGAAGAATGGTTAAATGAGATGGGACTGCAATTAAGTCCTAGCAAAACCAGAATCACCCATACACTCAAAGAATATAACGGAGAGAAAAAGGGATTTGAATTTCTGGGATTCCACATTTTCCAGTTTAAAGCGGGAAACTGCATATCTGGTAAAGACACGAAAGGAAATAAACTAGGATTTAAAACACAAATAACCCCATCCCGAAAAAGTGTCATAACGCATTACAGAAAACTCGCAGAAGTAATTGATAAACACAAAGGGGTATCACAAAAAATCCTAATTTCAAAGTTGAACCCAATCATCGTAGGATGGTGCAATTACTTCAAACCGTATCAATCAAAGAAACATTTTCAAAAGATTAGAAGCCTCCTCTGGTGGAAACTTTGGAAATGGGGTAAAAAAAAATAGACACCCAAACAAAGGGGAAAAATGGCTCAAATCAAAATACTGGCACACAATAAAAGGGGACAACTGGGTATTCTCAACAAGAGAAAGTAACAACCCATTTGAACTCATAAGGCACACCAACATAAGAACCAATATAGGGTACACAAAAGTAAAAGGAGAAGCATCACCCTTTGATGGCAAACTCATTTACTGGAGTACAAGAATGGGAAAACATCCTGAGATGCGAAAGCGAACAGCATCATTGCTTAAAAAGCAGGAAGGGAAATGTAACCACTGTGGATTGTTCTTCAAAGATGGAGACTTATTAGAGTTAGACCACATTATCCCAAAATCGAAAGGTGGTAAGGATAAATATGACAATTGGCAACTACTCCATCGACACTGCCATGACAAAAAGACCAGAACAGACGGAAGTTTGGAAAGGTCAGGTAACAAAACTGGCTGCAACAGTGCCATACCAAAACAACTATCAAACACTCCATCAAATTACAGATGGGAAAACGATATGCTTGTGACGA
>JAAHGS010000346.1 GCA_010692645.1 Symploca sp. SIO2E9 | reverse complement strand
GTTTGGAATGAAGAATTACAGGGTGTGGTGGGAATGGTAGTTGCAGCAGAGTACACACGAAAAACGGCAAAAGTTGCTTTTATGATTCCGGTACAAATTTTAGTTAAGGCTTGGGGAAATTTGGAGTCAATTGTTATCCGAGCTAAGGAAAGAGAAAAGCAAGTTAAACCTATTTTATTAGCAGCTAAGAAAAAGTTTCTCGAACAACGGAAGCAACAGTTTGAGGAAAATATCGAAGCCGTGAGTAAGCAAATGGGTTTTGAGTCGAATTTATCTAATTATCTCAATTTGGAGAGGCAAGTGACTTTTTATTTCGAGAAGCTTGAAGAAATTGTGCGAGAGCTTGGTACTTTTTAGGGATTTATATTGAAAAACAAAAGATGAGCCAGTATCGTAAAAAACATCTTGAAGAACAAAAAAAGAATCATGAACAAGAATTAGATAACATCTCTATTAACATGGGATTCTATAATCCTGCCTCTACTGAATATATTGAATTAGATAGAAAACATAAATTGATTTGCAGTAAACTAGAGGAAATTGAAAATGAACTTAGTTCCTATGAACAATCATCATTAACCAACAATCAAAGAGTAATTAGTTTTGATAGAAAGCTACCAAAAATTGATTTTGGCAGACCTAAACAGAAAATAGATAAAATCATAACACAATTTGGTCGTCAAGGAGGTTCTGCTTTTTTATTGATTGAAAATACCACCGTAACTAGGGGAGATTTATTGGTTCACGAAATTAGAGACTATCTAACTAAGGAAAGTGATGACTGGAGACATTACCCAATTAATTTGATCACTAATCAGATTGTAGATGAACAAAGTTTATTAACTGCGATTGCCCAAGGGGCAGCGCCAAAAGCGATCGCAAACTTCATACCTAAATCTGATTCAGATTCTCAAACATCTAATAATCCTCAACAGGATGCGAGGAATATTATTGATACAATTACAGAGAGTTTGCAAGTTGGAAGTATTGTTTTTTTTGAATTGAATGATTGGGATGCTCTCGGAGAAAATCAAGATTCGTTATTATCCTGGTTTATGGAGTATTTTTGGATTCCTCTGACTAAAAAACAGTCTCAACTATCTCAAGATTATGCAAATATTAGAATTATTCTTTTTATGACGACTTGTTCTTCTTTATCAAAAAAATGTCTAAATTTACCTCATTTCTGTACGCCATCAAAATTTAATCATCAAAAAGCTTGCAAATTATCTTTGCATAAAAAATGGAAGTTAGAAGATATTTGCAAATGGATTGAAGATACTTATAAATATCCTCGTGTCAAAAGTTTGAGGGAGTCAACTACAATATTTAATTTATCTCAAGGAGACCCAGCAAAAACTTGTTTAATCTTACAAAGAAAATTTAATTTAATTTCTTGAATATAGCCTATGCATGCCCCTAAATACATTTTCCAAGGCAATCCCCAAAATCGACCTGCACCTGAAAAATGCCATCCTGATTCTCCTACAGAATTAGAACCCTATATCGCAGATAGCGAATTAATCGAAGCCGTGAACTTGGCAATTTTCCTCAAAAGGCCTCTGTTAATTGAAGGAGAAGCTGGATGTGGCAAAACCAGATTAGCAGTAGCAGTAGCCTATGAATTAGGATTGCCCTTTTATCGCTGGGATATTCGCTCAACTACGAAAGTTCAAGAAGGATTATACGAATACGATGCAATTTTGCGCTTGCACGATGTCCAAACCCAAGGCTTGACTCCTTCAATTAATCCGAAAACTGGACAACCAAGAAATCCTCAAGAACCCAAAGACTACAGAGAATTTCGTCCCCTGGGACAAGCTTTCCAATCCCGCGACTATCAGGCAGTGTTGTTAATTGATGAAATTGATAAAGCAGATGTGGATTTCCCCAATGACTTGCTCTCAATACTGGAGAAGCCTTGGAAATTTGTGATTCGGGAAACAGGAGAAACCATCGAGGCGAATCAAGAGCAACTCCCAATTATTATTATTACCAGTAACAAAGAGAAAGGCAGTCTTCCCACTCCCTTCCTACGGCGCTGCCTATATCACTATTTGCGTTTTCCTAGTCAACCAGAAGAGTTAGAGCAAATTGTCAACGCTCACTATCAACAAAAACAGCAGACAGAGGCCATTGAAATACCAAAATCCGATTTAGTGAAGGTTGCGATCGCTAAATTTTTAGAGATACGAGCCGATAAAAGCCTATTCAAACATCCAGGCACTAGTGAATTTCTCGATTGGCTGGCTGCCTTAGATCACTTTAAATCAAAACCCTATCCTGTTACTGCACTCCAGCAACAAAAGGTAATTCCCTATCGAGACTTAGTATTTAAACTACGGCAAGATTGGCAAAATTCCGATTATGCGCCCTCATGATATAGCGAGGCTAAATGAAATGTAAAACTTGGGTGAAGGCAAGGAGTCAGGAGTCAGAATATTCATCTCCCCATCTCCCCCTCTCCGTGTCTCCCCCTCTCCCCATCCCCCCCTCTCAGTGTATCCCCCTCT
>JAAHGS010000345.1 GCA_010692645.1 Symploca sp. SIO2E9 | reverse complement strand
AACCGTTCATTTAAACTTGAGGAAATCTAAGGGCGTCCTCAAGACGCAGCTCGAACAGTGAAGGCTGCGGTTCTGGGGTCAGGAGTCCCGCCTGCCATCAGAAGTGCCTTGCAGCTTCCCACTGAGCCTGGAAACAAGTTCCTCACCCAATAGGTTGACCTCTGAGTCGCTGTTAGCGACCATAGAAAAGAAGCAATGGCGTCTGACACCTTTGACTTTCTTCCCAACACGATTCCAGTAACTCCACACGTGGTTTGGTCTATCCTCTGGAAGACTAAAGCCGTAATTGGCTGGAATGCGTTCTGATTTGAACAATGCTCTACGCGCTAGAGCCAAAGCAGCGGCAGTGTCAGAACTAAGTCCGTACTGCCGCATGAACTTGGTTAATCCAATAAGGGATGAGTAGGCTGGATTAACTTGAATTAGCTGAATCCCCCACCTGTTGCATCGGGATTCTAGCATTTGAGAAAACTTGGTGTAGGCAAAATTGGAGAGCATCCGAGAGTATCTGACTCCCTGCTCCTTCATGCCAGCTTTTTTCCTGGCAAAATCTAACTTCTCAATGCAGATTGGGCACTCAAAAGTATTTGCAAGTATGACCAGTTCGGCACAGGCATCACCGAGAATTGCCTCGCTCTGGTCGCTGCTCTTGTCTTGCAGATTGACTTTGATTTGACCTTTAGCCTTGAGGTTCCCTTCCCCATCACAGTATGCCCATCCGATTACACCTGGGTTGAGGTCTACGCCTATCATGCCGTTGCGGCGATGAGACTGGTAAGGGACTTCTGGCAGTTCTACCGTGACGAACAGATACCAGATGTCTTTTTTCTTGGCAAAGCGAAATGTCAGAGCTTGTCCCTTGGCTAGAGCATACTCGACATCATCGTGACCGTATTTAAACTTGATGCCCGTGGTGGTTAAGTAATTGGTTTTGGTTCCCTTGAGGCGTTCACCATACTTTGTGCTCAAACTGTAAGGCACTGCCACCTTGAGCGTTCCATCAGCCTCTAGCTGGCAATTGCGATTACCATTAGGCTCGTCCTTGGAGCCAACCAACATAAACTGAGATGACCGCGCTGCTCTCCAGTCTGCCAACCACTCCTGATGGTTAGCGTAGCCATTCTCCTCAAGATTGTGCTGAGCTTTCCATAACTTCCGCGAACCAAAAATCAGAGGTGCATGTACTATGTCTTTGATACGTTCTAATTTAGCTTCTAGTCGAGCCAGCTTCTGTTTCTTCTGATGTATCTCAAACCTTAACTGCGCCTTAAATCCGCGTTGCTTACCTACTCCACACGACGGCGCAACTTTCTTGATTTTTTTAACTTTCTTCTCTACAGATTTCTTAATATCAGATATCCGACTCTTTAGTTCATTAATCTGACGCTTTAAGCATTCATTCCCACTAGCAATTTTGCCCTTAATACTAGAGTGAATAGAGTTGAACTGACGGGCATTGATACCGTAAGTAACCTGATACTCTTTCTTAAGGGCATTGAGTTTTTTGCCAGACCGCAAATCTACATAGAGGTGACGCTCGACATTACCAAACAGCAAGCCCATCTCTTCGCAAAAAGCTATTAGATTGTCTGGGACTCGTTCCTGGTACGTCGCTTGAGCCATTTCTAAGTATTTTCTGCTCCTGGTGTTTTGACGAGAGTTAAATGGTTTTCTTTCCGTCTCCCGGCAGCTCTTTTTCCATACATCTTTGCCGAGAAAGACGACATGATAGACATTAGATCTTCAACTAATTCTTCCTCGTAGCTCTTAGAGGCTTTCTCTGCTATGCATTCTATGAGAACATCATGACTCTCAAAAAAAGTTTTATACACTCCAAAACCAAAGCGGCAGAGCCTGTCTTTATGCTCTACCACAACTTTAGTTATTGAATGTGTTGTTACAAGTTTGAAAAGCTTTTTCAGCCTTGGACGGGTATCAGACATTCCTGAGCCTACATCTTCAAGCACATGTTCTACTTTGTACTTTTGGTTAATACAATGTTCTAGAACTCGGGCTTTTTGTCTATCCAAATCACCTTTTGCTTTTTGGTCATGAGATGACACTCTAATGTATGCCGCCACTGATTCTGGTCGCTTATCGGCAATATTCGGTATCCCCATCAAGGTATTAATGTCAGATTCCTTGTATCGCCTATGACCGCCCTTGGTTCGCAGTGCTGGGAATTTTCCCTTAGAGTCCCAACTTCTTAAAGTCCACTCCGATACTGATAATCTCTTGGCAGCTTCACTTGTTGTTAATAGAATTTCTTCCATCAGTGGTCAGAGTAAATTTCCAGTAGTCATGGATTTCTTGAAACTCTTCAGGTGTCGGGACTTCATCTTCGTCGAGTTCAACAACATGGGGAAATACGCGCCCATCACTCAATTCAAACTCTGTGCGGGTGACACGTACTACTTTTACCTCAGATTTTCGCTCGTTTCCAGATGGTTTCATGGCTCTAGACTAACTAACTCTAAGTATAGCATAATTATCTAGAGCTTTCTACAGATATCTACAA
>JAAHGS010000344.1 GCA_010692645.1 Symploca sp. SIO2E9 | reverse complement strand
TACCCGCGTGTTTAGCTAGAGCGATTTTTTGGTTTGGAGCTCTGATTCTTAACTGAGTTTTGAATCCTAGTAACATTTGTTAGTCAATGTGATTATTTGTTAGCAAATCATTTACTGTTGATTAACCCTCTGTTGTCATTTGTAACTTATTTAGGCTATTTGAGGTTTTCCTCCAAAGGCTTGACTAGTTTGGATTTCCGCTTACCTCGCACCAGTTAAGCCTAAGGAAGTAACATTTCACAAAATCTCAAGCTGTGGTTCACCCCATTGCAGGTATCATTATTAGGGTAATAATGTTCACCGTAATCCCGATAGGTTTACCGGTAATAACATCTACCTGCTAGCATCTGTAGCTCCCATGGTAAAATCTCCGACTTCCCCAGTCCGCAAATCTTCTAAGCTCGAAGGCATCAAAGAACGCAGTAACTTCTTGCGCGAACCGGTGGCGACTGAGATAATGCAAGATACCACTCACTTCAGTGAAGAGAGTGTTCAAATTCTAAAATTTCACGGTTCTTATCAGCAAGACAACCGCGATAACCGGGTAAAGGGGCAAGAAAAAGACTACCAATTCATGCTGCGTACCCGCTCTCCAGGTGGTTTTATTCCACCAGAACTTTATCTTGCCCTTGATAGCATATCTCAGGAGTATGGGAATCATACCTTAAGAGTCACTACTCGCCAAGGCTTTCAAGTTCACGGAGTCCTAAAGAAGAATTTGAAGGCGGTGATTGCGGCGATTGTTCGCAATATGGGTTCAACTTTGGGGGCATGTGGAGATCTTAATCGCAATGTTATGGCCCCGCCAGCGCCTTACAAGCATCGTCGGGAGTATCAGTATGCTTGGGAGTATGCTGATAAAATTGCAGATTTACTAACGCCGCAGACAGGTGCTTATTACGAGATTTGGCTCGATGATGAAAAGGTAATTAGCGCTGAAGAAGCTTCAGAAGTGAAGGCAGCACGGCAGCGCAATCTCAATGACACCAACTTTGTCGATAAAGAGGAGCCAATTTACGGGGAACACTATATGCCCCGTAAATTTAAGTGCTGTGTAACTGTTCCAGGAGATAACTCAGTTGATCTCTACACCCAAGATGTGACTTTGGTGGTAATCACTGATGAGCAGGGAGAATTAGAGGGGTTTAATGTTCTTGTCGGTGGTGGTATGGGTCGTACCCATAATAAAGAAGAGACTTTTGCTCGTATCGCTGACGAACTTGGCTATGTTGACAAGGATGATGTCTATGACTTGGTCAAGGCGATTGTGGCAACACAACGGGACTATGGCGATCGCTTTAACCGTCGTCATGCTAGGATGAAATACCTACTTCACGATTGGGGTGTTGATAAATTCCGGAATGTAGTTGAAGGTTTCTTTGGCAAAAAGTTGGCAGCTTACAAGCCAATACCTCCCTTCCAATACAAGGACTTTTTAGGTTGGAATGAACAGGGAGACGGTAAGCTGTTTCTAGGGATTTCCATTGAGAATGGTAGGGTCAAAGATGAAGGCGCTTTTAAACTAAAAACGGCTCTGCGGGAAATTACCCAGAGATTTACACTGCCCATGCGGCTGACTGCTAACCATAACTTAATTATCTATGAAATTGAACCAGAGCAACAGCAAGACCTAGAAGAGATTCTCAAAAGTAATGGCATTATCATTACTCCAGAGGGCATTGAACCTCTAGTACGTTATTCCATGGCTTGCCCAGCACTACCGACTTGTGGCTTGGCAATTACAGAGTCAGAAAGGGCTCTGCCGGGAATCATTGAGCGGATTCGGGTGCTGCTGGACAAATTGGGTTTACAAGAAGAGCATTTTGTGATCAGAATGACTGGTTGCCCTAATGGTTGTGCTAGACCTTACATGGCAGAGTTAGGGTTTGTTGGTAGTGCACCAGAGAAGTATCAAGTTTGGTTGGGAGGCTCCCCTGATCAAACTAGATTAGCAAGAGTTTATGAGAACAAAATGCCGATTCAGGAGCTAGAATCTTTCCTAGAGCCGATTTTTGTATACTTTAAAACTGAGCGTCAGGCTCAGGAGAGTTTCGGAGATTTTTGCGATCGCGTTGGTTTTGATGCTATCGGCGAGTATTGCCATAGCAATGAGCCTACACCAATCAGCACCATGTCGGAAAATGGGTTAGTAAATGAGGTTGCAGCTACCGAGCCTGTCAAAAAACCAGTTAACACTCAAAATCGCCGTCACCGGATTAGAGTCCGCGATGAACTCCATCAGCGTATTAAAGAAGCAGCAACTAAGCAAGGTAAAACTATGACTGATTTGGCAGCGGAAGCTCTTGAAGCTTATCTGGAGAAGATTTCTTGAATAAGTAATAAGTAATAAGTAAAGCTTGTTGCTTATTGCTTGCTCCCTTTTAAGGGGTAGGAGCTGACGGGGTGACAACCAGACTGAAGTGTTGACAGGGTGTAGGGTGTAGGGGGTGGGGTGTGGGGAAAAATTAAAAGTTAACTTACAAGCAATAGGGGGACTATTTTCTATCCACCCGGTGTTGTTG
>JAAHGS010000343.1 GCA_010692645.1 Symploca sp. SIO2E9 | reverse complement strand
CAAGGAGGCAAACAGGTGTTTAATTTAACTTACGAATTCAAGCTTAAACCAACAGCAAGCCAAGTGGTTCTATTTGAAGAATGGCTAGAGCGGTGCCGGAAAGTCTACAACTATGCTTTAGCCGAAAGAAAAGACTGGTTTAAGTCGAGATCGTGTCAAATAAACGCTTGTTCCCTCAAGTCAGAATACATCATTCCAGCTGATGCCAAGCGCCCGAATTACGCCAGTCAGTGCCGAGGGCTTACTGCTGCCAGAGCTTCAATCCCCCAACTAAAAGCAGTTCAAGTTCATGTACTTCAACAAACAATCAAACGACTAGAAAAAGCCTTTGTAAGCATGTGGGAAAACTCCCACGGGTTCCCACGTTTCAAGAAGTATGGAACGATGCGTTCATTTGTCTTTCCCCAATTGGGAATGAACCCCTTAGAAAAGGGGTCAATCAAGCTTCCCAAAATAGGAAAGGTTAAGTTCCGGCAATCGAGAGAGATTCCTCAAGGGGGAGAAGTTAAGCAGGCGCGAGTAGTGCGCAGGGCTTCTGGCTGGTATGTGATGTTAACGGTTCAGTGGAAAGTAGACATCCCCCAATCACTTCCCTATGGGGAACCGTTGGGGATAGATGTAGGAATTTTAAGCTTTGTAGCGACTTCAACTGGTAAATTGTTCCCCAACCCGCGACATGAGTAAAAGCCTCGAACGCAAGCTTAAATTGCTGCAACAGAGAGTTAGTAGGAAGCGTCGAGGGGGCAGGAACCAAAAGAAAGCGCAATACAAAGTAAGCAAACTGTATGAGCGAATTGGGAACATCCGGAAAAACTACCATTGGGAATTAGCCCACAACCTTTGTGATCAGGCAGGAATGATATTTGCAGAAGACTTAAACCTAAAAGGACTAGCTAAAGGCATGTTAGCTAAACATTGCTTAGATGCTGGTTGGGGTCAGTTTCTACAAATACTCTCCCAATGTTGTTTGAAGCGCGGTGTGTTTTTTCATAATGTTGACGCCAGAAAGACTTCTCAAATCTGTCCCAATTGTTTAACAGAAACGGGGAAGAAAACTTTAGCTGAGCGTGTCCATTCATGCAGTAATTGCGGCTACACCGCAGATAGAGATGTGGCAGCCGCTACGGTCGTCGCGATACGCGGACTTGCAGCCGTAGGTCATACGGTCAAGATGCTTTCGGAGGGTAAATTCATTGGAATCCCCGAGATGAAAGAATCCCCGCTCTTATAGGGCGGGGAGTGTCAAGGTGTGGAATTTAGCCCCATATGGATGAGTTCCAGAAGAACAACTCCAGAACTGTCGTTCTTTACTGTTACTGAAGTTCTCTATTAAGAAGTTCCCTTCTTCAGTTGAGATGGAGAGAGAGTATAGTTAGAAAATAATAAAAGATGTGGACAGAAGTTGCTAAGCAGATTAGCCAGGTAACCGGATCAAAATTTGAAATCAAGGATCGTCGGTCTATTGGTGGGGGGTGTATCAATCAGGGTTATGTCCTCATTGGTAATATCGAAACTTACTTTATTAAGCTCAACTATACCTCTAGCGTGGAGATGTTTGCCGCAGAGGCACTGGGGTTAAAGCAGATGGTGACAACCCAAACAATTCGAGTGCCCAAACCAATTTGTGTAGGCACAGTTGACGATTGTGCCTACATTGTTTTGGAGTGGTTAGAACTAGGTAGCAGCAACAGTAAAGATTCTTGGGCAGAAATGGGACGCCAGCTGGCGGCAATGCACCAGACATCAGTAGCAACTAAGTTTGGTTGGGAGCAAAACAACACCATTGGTTCCACACCACAAATCAATACCTGGACATCCGATTGGGTAGAATTTTTTGTCGAATACCGATTAGGATATCAATTCAGATTAGCAAGGCGTCGCGGTGGTTCTTTTCCTCAGCAAGATAAGTTATTGTCAGCAGTTCCTAAGTTATTAAATCATCAGCCTCAACCTTCTCTAGTACATGGCGATTTGTGGGGAGGAAATGCAGCAGTTACAACTTCAGGAGAACCAGTGATTTTAGATCCGGCTACTTATATAGGCGACCGCGAAGTCGATATCGCGATGACGGAATTATTCGGTGGTTTTCCTGCTGCTTTTTATCGTGGTTATAACGAAGTTTGGTCTTTAGATGAAGGTTACAAGCGGCGGAAAACACTCTATAACCTTTATCATATTCTCAATCATTTTAATCTTTTTGGTGGCGGTTATGGGTCGCAAGTTAATCGGATGATTGAGGAGATTTTGAGTTAATTTATAGCAGTCGCCACAGCTGTTAGGACACTTTTTTGTTCCCTGTTCCCTTTGAATCAAAATAGGATGTCCTAACTGTCATTTCCGTTGCTATAACTGGGCTTAATCCTCTGAAACTCCCTTGAAAAATGTCATGCACCATTAATTTTTGACACTCCTCGCGAGTAGAGCAACGAGGATTCTTTCTTCACGGGGATTCTTATGAACTTGCCCTCAGAAAGCATACACCGACTGTCCGGCGGCGTTTGAAGCGATGTTTTTCCAATTCTCGCCTAACGATTCCCACATTTGTACAAGATTTAGGATTTATACTACCAGGGTTCCGG
>JAAHGS010000342.1 GCA_010692645.1 Symploca sp. SIO2E9 | reverse complement strand
GAGAGGGGGAGATGGGGAGACGCGGAGACGCGGAGACGCGGAGATGGGGAGACGCGGAGACGCGGAGATGGGGAGACGCGGAGAGGGGGAGACGCGGAGATGGGGAGACGCGGAGATGGGGAGACGCGGAGACGCGGAGATGGGGAGACGCGGAGAGGGGGAGACGCGGAGACGCGGAGAGGGGGAGACGCGGAGACGATTTTTATGAACTTTCTGCCTTTTGCCTGCTGTCTTTTGCCTCCTGCCTGCTGCCTGCTGCCTGCTGCCTGCTGCCTGCTGCCTGCTGCCTGCTGCCTGCTGCCTGCTGCCTGCTGCCTCCTACCTTCTGCCTTCTACCTCCTGTCTCCTGTCTCCTGCCTGCTGCCTGCTGCCTGCTGCCTGCTGCCTGCTGTCTCCTGCCTGCTGCCTCCTGCCTCCTGCCTTTCCTTTTAAATACACATTAACTTAAAAGAAGTGATTATATATAACTAGTATGAGCCAAGGAATTGCGCCGGGGCTAACCTTAGGTGACGATCGCTATCGTATCATTCGCCAATTAGGTCATGGTGCCTTTGGACGTACTTACGTTGCTCAAGACTTAAATCGTTTCGAGGAGCTGTGCGTTTTAAAGGAATTTGCACCGGAGGTTCAAGGTACCTATGCCTTGCAAAAAGCGGAAGAACTATTTGAAAGGGAGGCTGGTGTTCTCTATAAGTTAAAACATCCTCAAATTCCTCGCTTCCGAGAGCTATTGCGAATTAAACAGCCGGAAAAGGGATTACTGTTGGTGCAGGATTTTATCGATGGAAGTACTTACCATTCCTTATTGGCTCAACGAAAGGTTCAGGGAATGCGATTTAATGAAACTGAAGTAACTCAACTACTGCTCCACATTCTGCCAGTTTTGCGCTATATCCATTCCCAGGGTGTAATTCATCGTGATATCTCCCCCGATAATTTGATTTTGCGCTCTACGGATGGGCTGCCAGTGCTAATTGATTTTGGCGGTGTCAAGCAGGTGGCGGTAAGCGTGGTTTACAAGTTTTCAACTGCAACCTTTAATGGTAGTGTTCCAAAGTCTGCCACTCGCTTAGGGAAGGTGGGCTATGCTCCCCAAGAACAAATGCTCAAGGGGACTGTCTCTGCTAGTAGTGATCTTTATGCACTAGCGGCAACAGTATTGGTGTTGCTCACTGGTAAAGAAGCACAGGAGTTGATTGATCCACAAAGCTTGAGCTGGAATTGGCGAGAGGAGGTCAATCTTAGCCCCAATCTTGGGAGCATCCTAGATAAAATGTTACAACTCATACCTAGCGATCGCTATCAAAATGCAGATCAAGTGCTGCAAGCTCTCGCTGGCTCTCCCACACCAGTAGTTGAGCCAACTCAGCCACAAACGGAACCTAAGACTCAAGCCACTGTGGCAGTAGCTCCTGTAACTCCTTCTCCAGGTGCTGCCTCAGTTGCACAGTCTTCTTCCCCCATAGCTCAGACGCAATTACCTAATTCAACTAGTAATCCCTCCCAAGGCTGTTTAGTAAAAATTCTGCTGGGATTAGCGGGAGTTGTTGCTATCGGTAGTTTGAGTTTCCTCGCTACGAGTTGGTGGTTACAGTACCAGAGGCCACCTGAAGAAATGGAACCATCACCGACAGTAGATCGTCCAGTTTTCCAACTGCCAGACCAACCCACGGTACCACCAGAAGGACAGTTGTCTCAACAGGAACAAGAGCGTAAGCGAGTTTTGAGAGAGCAACGTCGCCTTCTGGGTATTAATGATCAGTTTTACGTTGCTTTAGTCAATGAAGCGTTTTGGAATCAGTATACTGATCAACGAGGACGCCAGTTGACTAATCAACCGGAAGATGAACGCTTACGAGAGCAGTGGGATGCAATTGCTGCTCAAGAATTGGAAAAGTTGCAGCAGGTAGACTTGAGTCTAGCAGCACGTAGGCGCTTGGGAAACTATGGGGAAGCTGATATCAATCGTTGGAAACGGGAAGTCAATCAACTTCACCTCAGTAGCCGCGCTCTTTATGACTTAGCAGATGCTAAGTTTTTAGCTCTATTTCCCCAACAGCTAGGCAAAGATTATTTTAACAAACCCATAGGTCAGGTGTGGCGAGCGATCGCTGCTGATCAACTCAAGGAGTTAAAAACTGGAGACACCCTAGAGGAAATTATATTTGATCCAGGAGCATTTAGCAAGGAAATTAGTGGCACCCTCGAGCCAGGAGAAGGAAAAGCCTTTATTGCCAGATTAACAGTTGGTCAAGAAATGGATGTTAGCTTGCAAACAGACCCTAAAGTTTTATTCTCTATTTATGGTCCTACTCGTCAAATTATTTTATTAGAAGACTCGCGCATACGCTTTTGGTCAGGAGAACTCACCCAATCTGGTTTTTATGAGTTTGTGGTGACCTCTGATGCCCAAACACCAATTGATTATACACTAGAGCTAACGGTTGAAGGCAAAGTATTTCCTGAATTCTCGGTAGAGGAAGAAGAATGATTGCTATGTGCTACGAAAAACCTACTCAACTCTACTAAAACCTATTAAAAGCTAGTAGTGAAGATGTTTTCTTCCTGCTTCAACCAAGGGAGTCGGCTCCTACTTGTCCACAGGCAAACCCCCTATAGCCTAGG
>JAAHGS010000341.1 GCA_010692645.1 Symploca sp. SIO2E9 | reverse complement strand
TGTTTTCGCCACTCCCAGCGATCCTGCCACCTTTAATGCTCCTCTCAATAACTCTTTATACAGCGTTTTTCGCTTCATTAACGAAGGCTTACTCAATCTCAACGGCATTACCGCTGAATTGGAACCAGCCTTAGCAAAATCTTGGGAAATCTCAGAGGATAAAAAACGCATTACCTTTACTCTCAGAGAAGGGTTGAAGTGGTCCGACGGCGAACCGCTAACGGCAGATGATGTCGTTTTTACCTACAATGATATTTACCTAAATCCCAAGGTTTCCACCGGTATCAAAGATATTCTCCGCGTTGGCAGCAATGGAGCCTTTCCTTCAGTAAAAAAAATAGACCAGCGGCGGGTTGAATTTAGTGTCCCTGAACCCTTCGCCCCATTTTTAAGGTTTTCAGGGGGAATCTCAATTTTGCCCAAACATGCTTTGCAGGAGTCAATTAATACTACTGACGAAGACGGAGACCTCAAGTTTATCTCAACCTGGGGAACCGATACAGATCCACGCCAAATTGTTGGTGCTGGACCCTACCGCATGATTAGCTACACCCCTGCCCAGCGAGTTATTTTCGAGCGCAATCCCTACTACTGGCGCAAGGATGAACAGAAAAATCAGCAGCCTTATATTGAGCGTATTATCCTGCAAATTATCGAATCTGACGATAACCAATTGCTCAGATTTCGTTCTGGGGAATTCGATAGTCTTGATGTCAAATCAGAACAGTTTCAGTTACTCAAGCAAGAGGAAAGTCGAGGAAAATATACTATCTACAATGGCGGGCCAGAAGCTGGTAGTAGATCTTTGAGTTTCAACCTTAGTAAAGCCCGCAACAATCAGGAAAAGCCATTTGTAGACCCAATTAAGTCTCGCTGGTTCAATACTTTGGCATTTAGGCAAGCTATCGCCCATGCCATTGACCGTGAGACTATGAAAAATAACGTTTATCGAGGTTTAGGAGAAGTTCAACATTCGCCTATTTGGTCTCAAAGCCCCTTTTATTTATCCCCAGAACAAGGCTTAAAAACCTACAATTATGACCAAATAAAATCCAAACAATTACTTAAAGATACTGGTTTTAAATACAACTCCCTAGGACAATTATTGGATTGGGATGATAACCGGGTAAGATTTACTATATTAGTCAAATCTGAGGAAAAAACTAGGGTAGATGCAGCTACCCAGATTGCCCAAGACTTGAGTAAGATTGGCATTCAAGCCGATGTGCAGGTGGTCAACTTCAACGTTGTACTGCAAAAACTGCTAAGTCGAGATTGGGAAGTTTATGTAGGTGGGTTTGCTGGGGGCAGTATTGACCCTCACAGCGGTTTTAATATCTGGTACTCTCAAGGCTCGTCCCATCAATTTAATCAATCACCTCAACCAGGAGAACTGCCGATTAAGGGTTGGTTTGCTAGTGATTGGGAGTTGAAAATTGACCGTCTTTTTCAAGAGGGGGTTAGAGAACTCGATGAAAGCAAACGCCAAGAAATTTATGGTCAGTTTCAGCAAATTATAGCTGAACAAGTACCCTTTATTTATTTAGTTAATCAACTGGAATTTTCAGCAGTACGCGATCGTCTTGACAATATTAAATATTCTGCCCTCGGAGGAGCTTTCTGGAATCTATATGAACTCAAGGTGGAAGAAGAATAGCCTGTCTAATTTAATAAGTAATAAGTAATAAGTAATAAGTAATAAGTAATAGGTGGCAACAAGAACACTTATTGCTATATTTTTCCATCTCCCCATCTCCCCATCTCCCCATCTCCCCATCTCCCCATCTCCCCATCTCTCTCTGAGCCAGAAACTGAGCAAAAAAATGAACCCTAGTGAACTCTAAAGCTTTGGCAATTCAGGCACTATAGAAAATAATTACAAGTGTAGGAGTTTAGAGACGATTCAGGTGGCTGATTAAGCATAACAGGACTATTGAGCATTTGAGCCGCTAGCCTCCTGTTGCAAGCAATTATGCCTTCTTCATGCCAAAAGCAGCAAAAGGTAAGTTAAAGCTAGGGGCAAATCATGGAAAATGCAACCAAGAAAATTTATAAGTTTGAGGTGAGTGCAACGATTGAAGCCTCCACAACCATTACTGTTGAGGCAGATTCAGAGGTAGATGCTCAGCAAATCGCACAAGAGTTTGCAGAGCAATCATGGGTTTCGGTTTCTGGCGCAGAGAAGGTTGAGGGCATAAAAAATGTCTCAGATTGGGAAACAAACGTATGTGACTTATATCCCAAAGCTCTTGAACCAGTAGGCGTTTTGACATCCTCCCCGGCCTAAAAGGCGCGGATTTGCCGACTTAAGGTTGGATAGATATTTAATTTATCTACTCCGGCAAGAAGACCCTCGCTTTTAGCGACGGGATGAATTGCCAGTCAGTGTTTAGAAACCGCCTTGACGCTCCATAAGAATAGGTATATTATAGAGCATAAGGAGGTGATACAAGTGTTTAATTTGACCTACGAATTCAAGCTTAAGCCAACCAAAGCACAGGTAGATCAGTTCAACGATTGGCTTGAACTTAACCGTCGTGTCTACAACTATGCTCTAGCTGAGCGCAAGGACTGGTACAAGTCCCGTAGCTGTCGAATTAATGCTTGTTCACTTCGGTATGAATATATCATCTCAGCTGAAAGTAAGCGTCCCACCTACGTTGATCA
>JAAHGS010000340.1 GCA_010692645.1 Symploca sp. SIO2E9 | reverse complement strand
GCTTAACTTCCTGCTCCTTGTTACGCAAGAAACGAGGGTTAGTTAACTCGACATATTCTGACCCATCGTAAGTAGTAATAGCAGTGCTTGTGCCTAAGTCGTAAGCAATAATTGATTCGTATTTTAGGTCTGAATTTGAACCGTATTTAGCTTCAACAGTTGGCACTTCCACGGTGAAAGACGCATACCATCGATTAAGGCTTGGGCGATAAACAATGGTTAAAGTTGTAGGATTTCCCCATTGTTTAGCAACTCCTCGCATTCTAATAGAAAGCCCCAAGTCTCGGAGTTCTATCTTTCCGTGCTTGCCGTTGGTGTAGACTTTCCATCCGGCACTACCAGGGTAAGTCCAGCCGCTGTAATTGCGTAATGACTTGAATTTTGGACGTTTTCTCAAGCCTTGGAAAAAAGCTTGAAAGGCTAAATCAACTCGCTTTACGGTTGCCTGTAAAGCTTGAGAGCCTAAAAGAGCAAATTCGGGGTTATCCTTCTTGAATTGAGGTAATTTGTTTTGCTGATCAAAATACTTTAGACTTTTTCCTTCTGTTTCCCATGCATGTTTACGACCAGCTAGACAAGCATTATAGACGTACTGATGCAAACGTCTGGCTTTGAATAATTGCCGCTGTTGACTTTGGTTGGGGTACAGTCGAAATGTTTGTCTTAATGTCGTCACAATTGCATCACCTCCTTCAAGATTTTACCTCATATTTATCGAAATTAATTTGGGTTAAATACCCCACCGTCACTTGCGGTGCATAAAATTGGTTGGGGTCAAATCCCCATCCAATTTGTCCCCGCGTCCCCGTGTCACCGTGTCCCCGCGTCTTTAATGCTAGGAGATTGGTAAAAGAGGTGGTAATGCGCTCCGCGCATGCTACGCAAACGAACCACCTCTTTTACCCTGAATTCCATCCCCACCGTATAGACGGATGGGGAATTCCGCAGTTTTGTTAAACTAAGCCACTCCGTCACCAAAGTGACTTGTCTTCAGAACCAGAGATTCAGACTCTCGCCTGATCTTATGCCAGAAGTCTACTAGTTTTCTTTGACAAGCTTAACATTTTGTGCTAGACCAAATAGCTGTAGAAACTGAATAGTCATCCAAGTCAAGTCAATTTCCCACCATTGCATGCCGTGACGAGCAGAATATTGGTAAGCATGGTGATTGTTATGCCAGCCTTCACCATAGGTTAACAAAGCAACCCACCAACAGTTTTTCGAGTGATCATTAGACTCATAGGTGCTATAACCGAATTTGTGGGTAGCACTGTTCACAAACCAGGTGCAGTGAAATACCACAACTAGCCGGAAAAAGATGCCCCAAACGACAAATGACCAGCCGCCTAAGGCATAAAGCAATAGTCCTAAGACAACTTGAATAGGAACAAAATATTTGTCTAAGAATCGATATACTCGATCCTCTGCAATATCCTTGATGAATCGAGGCATATCCTCTTCCGAAGGTATTTCATGTAGCATCCAGCCCATGTGACTCCACCAGAAGCCCTGATTAGAGTCGTGGGGATCTGGTTGACTATCAGAGTGTAAATGATGGATACGATGTAACCCCACCCACTTGATTACTCCTCCTTGGCAGGCAAGAGTGCCACAAAAAACAAAAAAATATTCTAACCATTTGGGAGTCTGGAAACTGCGGTGGCAAACTAGGCGATGCCATCCTAGAGTTATACCTAAGCCTCCAGTTACCCAATGGAGAAATAAGACCAAAGCAACGGCTTTCCAGCTAAAGTTAGATGGAAGTAATACAAACATCGCTCCCAGGTGAATGAAAGCCATATAGGTAATAGTGACCCAATCGAAGCGAAGATTATTTGAGGTAGCAATTGTCATGCAGTAAGCCTAATACGAAAATACAAAATGCAAGAACTTGATTTATTGTGAAAACTGGGTGTGGCAGTTTCAGACTTATGATTGACTCTAAAATCTAAAATTGACTTTACCTCTGATCGCGTTAAAACCACAAGGATTTAAGCAGTTACCAAGGCACGACAGCGTTAGTAGCTTGATTATAAAAGTTCTAATACTAATTTAATTGATTGTGACCAAAAAAATGGGTTTGGTGCCTCCCCCTTCTAGGGGGACTTTCAATATCAACGCCTTTGATAAAGAGACTACACGAATACTCAACAAAGGAGTACAATAAGAACAAGGAGGTGAACGAGTGTTTAATTTAACTTACGAATTTAAACTTAAACCAACAGCAAACCAAGTCGTTCTATTTGAACAATGGCTGGAACAGTGCCGGAAAGTCTACAACTACGCTTTAGCCGAAAGAAAAGACTGGTTTAAGTCTAGATCGTGTAAGATAAATGCTTGTTCCCTCAAGTCAGAATACATCATTCCAGCTGATGCCAAACGCCCGAATTATGCCAGTCAGTGCCGAGGGCTTACTACTGCTAGAGCTTTAATCCCCCAACTAAAAGCAGTTCAAGTCCATGTGCTTCAACAAACAATTAAGCGACTAGAAAAGGCGTTTGTAAGCATGTGGGAGAACTCCCACGGGTTCCCCCGCTTTCAGAAGTATGGATCAATGCGGTCATTTGTCTTTCCTCAATTGGGAGTCAAGCCCTTAGAAAAGGGATTAATCAAGCTTCCAAAAATAGGAAAGGTTAAGCTCCGGCAATCAAGAGAGATTCCTCAAGGGGGAGAAGTTAAGCAGGCGCGAGTAGTGCGCAAGGCTTCTGGCTGGT
>JAAHGS010000034.1 GCA_010692645.1 Symploca sp. SIO2E9 | reverse complement strand
TCCCCCTCTCCCCATCTCCCCATCTCCCCATCTCCCCCTCTCCCCATCTCCCCATCTCCCCATCTCCCCATCTCCCCCTCTATCTCAAAGATGCAAGTTAAATGTGTTACAGCTAGCGTCTTCTCTATGAAGATATCGGCGTTTCTGAATATTGGATCGTTGATGTACAAAATATTCAGGTGCTTGCCTTTGCTGTGGAAAATGGAGGTAGTCGCCGAATTATTCAGTCTCAAGTTTTGCCTGGATTAGAGATGGCTTTACTGGAAGAAGCTTTCCGTCGTTGTCGTCAAACTAATCACGGTAAAGTTAGTGCTTGGTTATTAAGTCAGTGGCAGCAGTGAGATATTTATCGAGTATCGATAGAAGATAACATCTAAAAATATCTTCAATTGCTCTAAGGAATCACTCTGCTAATTCTTCTAGCGTAAAATTCAGAAGATCACACAATAGTTTCATCTGCTTTGGAGTTAGCTTGGGGATATGTCTACCAGATTCCCAATTTTGCACAGTGGTTACAGTCATATCCAGTTTTAAAGCAAGTTGCCGCTGTGTAAAATTTAGCGATTCTCGTCTTTTTTTAATCTTGTCTCCAAAACTAACCATTTCTGTCTTATCTCCAATCGACTTTAACTAATTTGACTTAGTTTACCTTTTCGTCGTATATTATAAAAGCCTGATTGATTCGGATCAGAAGCCAGTGCCTCAAGGCTACCAACCAAGCACTGGCTCTGGTTCCAAAACAGATGGAGACAATTTCATTATGCCCTACAGAGAACGCCTTCAGCCTTGGGTGCTGGTTCGCTTGCTTCCCAACATGCAAAATATCAGAGTTGCTCGGTTCCGTAGCCGTTCTGATGCAGAAGGTCATTTACTAGCTTACCGTCGTTTGATGCCTAATGATCAATTTATAGTGATATTTGACCCAGTCTTACCACTAGAGCATCAACTCAAGGCGCATTAGAAGTACTACTCACCCCTCCCCAAAGTGGGGAGGAATTCAGTAATTTCTGAATTTCTAGCAGTTTTCATTTGAATGAAGTTCAAAACCTCTTAGCTCTCGGATAAAAGTCGGTTGAGAACAATAAATTCTCCCCTTCTCCCCTTCTCCCCTTCTCCCCTTCTCCCTTCAACAAGCCATACCTCAATCAATTAAAAAGCACCATAATTTCCTATCCTATGACTACCTTATTTCGCCGCCTTCAACCTGCTGCCAAATTCCGCATCAGTAAGCGCCAAGTTGCCCGATTTCTCAGAATTCCTGAATCTTTAATTGTCAAAATCGAATTATGGTTTTGTGTTCTCTTTGTTCATCGTCGAGATAGAGGAGGGCAATTTATCAGTTACCGCCAGCTACAACAGTGGCAAAATGCTGTTGCTTGTCAATTACAAAAATGCTCGACATGGCAGGAACTAAAGCATTTGTGGAGTGTTATTAAAAATGACTATAAAAAACATAAAAAACAATATGATGATGATGTTCTGCCTTTTCTGGAAGGTATTAAGAATAAAGTGCAAGGGGCGATACCTAAACCATTTCTTGATTATCTGTGAAAGTAGGTTGCGATTAGTTCAAGAGGTTACGCGAAGGTATCACTATATATATCACAATAAACTCAAAGCGATTACCCAAGAGGTAGCACCAAATGCGATCGCCTTTAGCGTTTGACCAGTATGCTGCTATCTACTCTACGGCAATATGCGATCGCATTTGTTAAACTCAGATCTTGCACCATCTTACCAAGACCACCTGGGGTTTAAACCCCAGGCTGATAGCGAAAGTCCTCTAAAAAAGGACTAAATGCCAACAAGATTTAAGTTTCAGTCCACTTGAGTGGACTTGTGTTATTAGGCGTGGAATTAATTCCACGGCGGGAAAAGTAGCTTACGGAACAATGGTGCAAAATCTGAGTTAAACTTGCCTAAGGATAGAAGTGTTTAGCGCGCTCCTCTAGTTTGACTAACTTTAAAAAATTATGTCTTCAGGAAACCAATTTGAGGATTTTCTAACACCAGAGAACTTCCATCTGGCTTTCAGTCGTCTGCAGACAGCATCTAGGAATTTATATAAAGAACTTTATTATGAAGATTTAAAAATATTTGGATTATTTTTAGATCAAAATATCGAATTTATCTTGGATGAAATAAAACAAGGCATATTTAAATCAGAAAGCTCATACAAGATATTTATACCCAAGAAAAATAATCTGGTCAGACCACTCTCTCTACTAAAATTTAAGGATTTACTAGTTTATCAAGCAATTACCAATACCATAGCTGATTATCTCTATGATGAGATCACACCCTATTACAACCATATTATATTTGGAAATGTTTATAATACTTCTAAGGAGAGCGAAAAAAATAGAATTTTTTTCTTTAAACCATGGAAGCAGCAATGGAAAAAGTTTGAGGAGAAGAGTAAAAAATACTATGAATCTGGTTACCGATTTTTATCTGAGTTTGATATAGCATCATTTTTTGACACTATAGACCATTATATCCTTCAGCAAATTCTAGAAAAAAATTACAAAATTGATCAGCGGCTCTCAAAAATTCTTCTAGATTTACTGGAAGCCGGTACAAGTGATTTCAGTTCTAATACTTTTAGAAGTAAACACGGGATTCCCCAAGGTCCAATAGCCTCTTCTTTTTTAGCTGATTTATATCTTTTTTATCTCGATGAGCAGATAACAAGTCGTAAACTTGATATTCAATATATTCGATATGTAGATGATATAAGGATTTTTTCAAAAGATAAATTCACAGCTCAACAAGCCATTTGTTACTTAGATTTAATTGCTAGAGATTTAGGTCTTATTCCTCAAGCAAGTAAAATTTTAATCAGTGAGATAAATAATGTTGATAGTCTTTTAAAAAAACAAAAAAATAAATTTTCACTTATAGCCAAGGAGTATAAAAAAAAAGAAGGCTCTCTTAAAGCAAAAACTCATCGAAAGCTAAAAGATAGATTTTTGAGTTGCTTTGATGAAAATAGCGAAGAATATCTTGATAAAACTTTAATTCGTTTCTCTTTATACAAACTCAACAAGGATGAAGAAATCAAATCGGTAATCTTAAAAAAATGCAAAGATTTATATATCCATTTTGAAGCTATTCTTTTTTACTTACAAAAGCATTTTTCAGAAGACAAAGAAGTTAAGACATGGCTAATTAATATCTTAAAAAACAAAAATCTTCTCTTCCATCATATAGTTGCTCTAATCTTTAAATTTTTTCCAGAGCTTGAATTTATTGAAGATGTATACATAAAATACATGCTTAACCAAGACAGGCATTGGCTTGTTAAGTATTTTATGATTCATTGGCTTTATAAAAACAATAAATTTGAAATTATTTTTAACTTTAAATCAGACAACTACTTTTTGAATCGAGAAGCTAATAGTTTTAAATATAAAATTATTAAAGATAAAACTTATAAAAAACAATTTATCAGCTCCCTCTTAGAAGATAAAGATTGTTTAATCGCCTTACAAGGGATTAAATTGAATCCATTTATATTTAGATTTATTGCCGATGAATATAATCAAATTAATACGTCGAAATATAATCGTTATGTCAGCCACATTATTTCAGGGGATAAAATTGATTACATTCAATATACCCTCAAAGAGGAGTTTTCAATTTTAGCTCCTGATTCGTTTTTCAATAATAAAATCTGGAATGATATACATATATACAAAGAGTTAATGCTATCTTTTAGATTGTTTTTTCAGAATAGAACTATAGATCCTTCAAAATCATTATTAAGTCTCAATGGATTTAATAATTTAGTTTTCGACAAAATATGCGAAATGTTGGAAATCGCTAACTTTTGCAAGGACAAAGAATACGGTGTCAATTTAAATTCTGGTTGTATACAAGATTGCTTTCCACTTACTAATAGATTTTTTTCTGAAATTAATAAACAGAGGAATGAGAAGACAGACGCTCATCCTTATAATAAATCCGGAAATATTAGAGACAGAATTAATGGTTATGAAATGGAAAAACTGATATCCAAACAGAAAAAAGCTTTAAAAGAAATTTGTGAATTTAACTTTATAAAATACCCCTCAATTGAGCTAAAGGGCTAATTATACTCTTTTAAATACTGTTATTCCAATATTCCAAACCAGTTACAATTAAATCTTCTAGCCACTGCTTAAAACGCTCAATTAAATTACTTTCTTCATCAGCATAAGAAAACTGGAATGGAGATTCTGTTAGCGCTTGGATATCATTGATATTGCGTTCACCTTCTTCGAGATCATCTTTATGGTAGGCACATCCAGAACACACTAGTAAGCCACGGTAATCATGTCCAAGAACATGAAATGAGAGCAAAATCGTAGTTGGGGTCCCTATGTTAATAATTAACTGTATCCAACTGTGATAGTTACGAAGGTTAGCAAAGTACTTTAGCTGCTTCGCTGTCTCTACAACCTGATATCGATGATAATATGAACGCTGATCACCAGCAGGAGCTTTTAGTGTAAAAATCTGAGGGTCATTTACGAAGTTTTGAACAGATAGCTTAATATCATCAGCAACTTCTTCTAAACGATTAGATGCTATTTCAAATAAAATCGAAGAAAAATTTTCAACCTTTTGATATCGTTCCTGAATAGGTGTTGACTGATTTTGCTTGAACTTATCTGCAATAGCAGCAATAATAACCTTAGTTCGTCTGGTCTCTGCTAAGATTTGCTCCGATAGACCAAGACTACGAATAAAGGCTTGCTTTTGACTTTTGGAAAATAAATTAATCAAATTAGATAAATTACCATGATCTGCTTGCTCTAGGGCTGCAATATAATCTGCTCGATCATCACGGGTAAGCACTAAAGGAAACCACCCATCCTGGATAAAAACTAAACTAGCTAGGCAGCGAGCAACTCTACCATTTCCATCTTGAAAGGGATGAATTTGTGTAAATCGATGATGTAACCAAGCTGCTTCAACTTCAGGAGGAACTTTTTGTTCTCGATGTTGATGATGCCATTGAATTAACCTATCCATTTCCGATGCCACTTGTTCTGGAGGGGAATACTCATGAACAGTGCCATTTTGCCTCATCGGATTGTTAGGTTGTTGTTTCCAGTCGCCCCGTAAGAGAGGGACAAGAATTATTTTTCCTGTTGATGGCATCAAAGCTTCTGTACTATCCTGACTCTGAGTTAGCAGCTGATGTAGCTGCTTCACATAGGAGGTTGACAAAGTTCTCTGTCCACCAACAAAATCAAATAATCCTTCTATTGCTGCTTCTTGATCCTTAATTAAAGCTACTACTTGCTTAACTGGACGATCCGTAGCACCATGAGGAATTAAAGCTTCGTTGATACCTTGCTCAATTAATAAGCGAGTAATTCCTCGATCAATTGTATATAGGCGTTCGATAATTCCAGTTTCAATAGCTATCTCTCGGCGTAACCTCTCCATAAAGGTTTTGAATTCACCAGAGCTACGAAGACGCTCTGCTTGTTCATTCCAAACAGTGACTAAGGGAGGAAACTCGGAATTAGCTAACTCATGCCAGTCTGGTGGTAAATCTTCTATCGGTTGCCACAGCATAAATACTTACCAGCAAATGTGTGTAATCTCGCAGTCCTTAGATCGAAAATAGTATCAGAAGTCTAATCCAGACAGGCAAAAAGCAATGGTGCGATTAAAACGATGGCAATGGCTAGTATTGGCAATCCCGATCGCTTCGATTATCATCTTCTTGATAGTATCGGCAGGAATACAAATCCACACCTGGGGTATTAATTGGATTTGGGGTATATTTATCCTCCTCTTCGTTGGCTGGCGTTGGCTGCTGGTAAGATGGACTCGACCTGCACTAAAGCAGATGAAAGCTGTCATCGCCGAAGTTAGCGAAGAACTCGAATCTGCTACAAATGAAATAACTGAGAACTTAGCAACAGATCAAGCTGCTAACCAAGCAGAAGCAGCACTCCAAGAAATCCTCAAAGCAACAGAAAACGATCCCCCAATCTGGGAAGACTTGCAAATCTTTTGGCAGCGATGCCAAGATCTAGTAATTGCGATCGCAAATGCCTACTATCCAGAAGTCAAACACCCCCTACTCAACATTTACATACCCCAGGCTTACGCGCTAATTCGAGGAACAGTAGATGATCTTGATCAGTGGATGCAAAAATTATCCCCTGCCCTCAATCAAGTTACAGTAGGGCAAGCATACCAAGCATACCAAGTCTACCGCCAACTGGAGCCATCAGCGCGTAAACTTGTCAAAGTCTGGAATTGGGCGCAATGGCTATTGAATCCAGCAGCAGCAGTGGCAAAACAAGCCAGTAAAGGTTACATTAACCAAGCCAATCAACAACTGCTGGTAAATTTAGGGCAAATGCTCCGGGAAACAGCCCTGCGAAACTTAGCTCGGCAGGCAATCACCCTCTACAGTGGCAATACCCTACCAATCTCACAATTGTCTGTTTCCCCGCCAACACCCTCTCAGCCAAAAACTCAAACCCTCAAAGAAATCCTAGCTCAAGCAGAACCTGTAGAGATAATTGAGCAAAAACCGATTAATATTCTAGTGGTAGGGCGCACTGGTTCTGGAAAAAGCAGCCTAATTAACACCTTGTTTCAGGCAGAACTAGCAGCAGTCGATGTTTTACCCAGTACAGATCAAATACAGAATTACCACTGGCAGGCTCCCAACGGTGAAACCTTAACACTTTGGGATACTCCTGGTTATGAACAAGTCAACCGTGCCGATTTACGGGAACTTGTACTTGATTATGCCACCAACGCCGATCTTTTATTATTAGTAACCCCAGCCCTCGATCCTGCCTTGCAAATGGATCTGAACTTCCTTCAAAATATCAACAAGGAAGTTGCAGACTTACCTACAATTACAATTGTCACCCAAGTAGATCGTCTGCGCCCCCTCCGCGAGTGGGAACCTCCCTACGACTGGCAATGGGGGGAACGCCCCAAGGAAATTGCCATTCGGCAAGCCACCGAGTATCGTACTCAACATCTAGGCCAATTGTGTAATCTAGTTCTGCCCATCGTCACCAATGACCTCAATACAGGTCGAACCGCCTGGGGAATAGAAGCGCTATCATTAGGTTTAATGGAAGCGATCGCTCCTGCTAAGCAAATCCGTCTTTCCCGTTTCTTTAGTAACCTCGAAGCCCGCACCATTGCTGCCGCCAAAATCATTGATCGCTACACCTTCCAGATGGCAACCACCCAAGGACTTGCTACACTACTCAAAAGTCCAGTACTTCAATTTATTTCTACCCTGACAACCGGATCATCATCCCTAGCCTATTTACTGGCACAGCAAATTCCAGTCGAGCAGTTGCCTGTCGTCATCGGCAAACTCCAGATGGCTTATGACCTTTTCTCGCTCTTGAGCCCAGGTAACTCTCAAATCAACTTTGACTTAATGTCCCTCTGGCCTTTATTGCTAGAAAACTCAACCTCATCTGATGTAACTCGTAACACTTGGGCATTAGGCCACGCCCTGGTAAAGTACTGGACTCAGAATTTGACAATGGAACAACTACGAGAGCAATTTGAGTACTATTTGACAACTGCCATACATACATAAATTATCCAATTTACTTAGAAATATGCTCTAAATAATCATCTCCCCATCTCCCCATCTCCCCATCTCCCCATCTCCCCATCCCCTAGATGAAATATTTTTTATTTGGAAGTCCCTTGCCACGAACCTGTGCGCTCAAGAAAGGGCGAAAACTCTGGTGTTGACCATCGCAGCGGAAAACTGCCTTCAACCCGATAGCCCTTTTCCAGACAGTCTAATGTCAACAGGAAAGGCAGAAGGCAGAAGTAACAAGAGTTTCAGTCATAAACAGATAACAAACGAATATACAAGTTAAATGCGTAACAGCTTACCAACCCCATGAGCCATGTTTGCGCAGCATGCGCGGAGCGCGTACCATGAACCAGAACCAGGCAGATCACTTACACTAGAAAACCACTCAAGCGTTATCTTGAAAGAAACCCACTAATCACTAAACAAAATCCACTCTAAGAAGAATTGACATATGTTTGACGCCCTAGCCGAACGCCTAGAAGACGCCTGGAAGAAACTGCGCGGCAAGGATAAAATTTCCCAGTCCAATATCACTGAAGCCCTCAAAGAGGTACGTCGCGCCCTCTTATCGGCAGATGTTAATCTGCAAGTTGTCAAAAACTTTATTGCCGAGATTGAAACAAAAGCTCAGGGAGCAGAGGTAATCTCTGGCGTTCGCCCTGACCAGCAGTTTATCAAAATTGTCTACGATGAGCTAGTACAGGTGATGGGGGAAACTAACGTCCCCTTAGCACAAGCAGAAACAGCACCGACAATTGTATTGATGGCAGGTTTGCAGGGTACTGGTAAAACCACCGCCACGGCGAAGCTAGCTTTACACCTGCGCAAGCAAGAGCGCAACTGCTTGCTGGTTGCCACAGATATTTATCGTCCAGCAGCTATTGATCAGCTAGTAACACTAGGTCAACAAATCGACGTGCCAGTCTTTGAGATGGGTACAGATGCTGATCCGGTGGAAATTGCCCGCCAAGGCGTGGAAAGGGCAAAGGAAATTGGCGTCGATACCGTGATTATCGATACGGCCGGACGCCTGCAAATTGACCAAGATATGATGGGGGAACTTGCCCGCATCAAAAAGAATGTCAGCCCTCACGATACCCTACTAGTAGTAGATGCAATGACGGGTCAAGAGGCAGCAACTCTGACTCACACCTTCCACGAACAAATCGGTATTACTGGGGCAATTCTGACTAAATTAGACGGCGATAGTCGTGGTGGTGCTGCCCTCTCAGTCAGGAGGATTTCCGGTCAGCCAATTAAATTCGTTGGGGTTGGGGAAAAAGTAGAGGCTCTACAACCATTTTACCCTGAACGGATGGCATCGCGCATCCTTGGTATGGGGGATGTTCTCACCCTGGTAGAAAAAGCCCAGGAGGAGATTGATCTAGCTGATGCCGAGAAGATGCAGGAGAAAATGCTCAATGCCAAATTTGACTTCAGCGATTTCTTGAAGCAAATGCGGCTATTGAAGAACATGGGCTCCCTCGGTGGTTTGATGAAAATGATTCCAGGGATGGGCAAACTCAGTTCAGACCAACTGGAACAGGGGGAAAACAAGCTCAAGCAATCAGAAGCTATGATCAACTCAATGACTGCCGAGGAGCGCCGTAACCCCGATTTACTCGCCAGTTCTCCCAGCCGCCGCCGCCGGATTGCCCGTGGCTCAGGTCATAGCGACAGAGAGGTCAGTAATCTAGTGAGCGAGTTTACTAAAATGCGATCGCTTATGCAACAGATGGGTCAAGGTCAAATGCCTTCAATGGCAGGGATGGGTCCTATGGGTGCAATGGGCGGCAATCGCCCATCCATGCCCGGTTGGCGCGGGGGCGGGTCTCAAAAGAAAAAGAAAAAAGCCAAGAAGAAGAAGGGATTTGGTCAGCTTTAGTCTTTGGTCATCACTCAGGACAAACGACAAGCAACCAAGTAGAATAGCTTACAATCAAACAGGAGTAATTATCACTAGGCATGATCAAACTAAGATTAAAGCGATATGGGAAAAAACGCGAAGTTAGCTATAGAATCGTCGCGATCAAAAGTGACGCGCGTCGTGATGGGCGTCCTCTAGAAGAATTGGGTTTCTACAATCCCAGAACTGATGAGACCAGACTAGATGTCCCGGCAATTGTCAAGCGTCTCAAGGAAGGGGCTCAGCCCACAGAAACAGTGCGCAGCATCCTTAGAAAAGCCAATGTCTTTGAACAAGTCCGTGCCTGAAATCATTTCAGCCTCATTTAAAGCTAGCAGCCCAGATTATGAAGCTCTAGTAAGATTTTTGATAGAGCCGTTTTTAGAGTCGCCAAATTCTCTAAGTGTAGATTGCGAAGACTCAAATTCTAACGGACGAGTCTGGATTCGCTTAGCTTTTGAAGGAACCGATAAAGGGCGAGTTTTTGGTCGAGGTGGTCGTAACATACAGGCAATTCGGACACTGATTAAGGCAATAGGTCAGGCGGCGGGTCAATCTGTTTATCTAGATATCTACGAAGATCCGCCTCCACCTTCTCATCGAGAGATTATTTCAGGTCGTGATTACCCAAGGGGCAGCGCCCAAGGCGATTATCCAAGGGACAGTGCGAAAAGCGAGTACACCAAAAGAAGCTCACCAAAACGATTATCGACGCCCAAATTAGCTCCCAGGTTCCGCTCTCAGAGAAACAGTGATTACTGATCAGTGAACAGTTATTCAGTTAAGCAAAACAAGTCACAACTTTGTTTACTACCTATCCCCTGATTTAGTTATCAGGACGTGGGATTGTGCAGGAGTGTCAACAGTCGATAACTGCCAACTGAATAACTGATAACTGAATCAGGGACTTGCGTTTAAATAAAGGAACTCCAAGAAATAAATTGTCCAATTGACGCCAGAAACAGGACCTCAAGATTCTTCTCCCCCTCTCCCCCTCTCCCTTACCCTTCCAGCAATGAGACCTTATTTTTAGGCAACACCCTAATCGCCAAATTTGGCATGAGTGAAATATCCAAGACAATTGAACTTTCTAGCAACCAAAGCGCAATTGCTTTAGCTGGCAACCGGGAAGAAAATATCGAAACCATAGCGCGGCAAACTGGAGCAACTCTGGTACTACGGGGGCAAGAACTGCTAATTTCTGGTACAGAAAAAAAAGTTGAACGTGCTCAAGCATTGGTGAAGTCCCTCAAACCTTTCTGGCAAGAAGGTAAGAGTATCACAAGAGTGGATATTTTGACTGCTTGCCATGCCTTAGATACACACCAACAGGAGGAACTCAAAGATTTACAGCAAGACATTCTTGCCCGTACCCGCCGGAGTGAAGTGATTCGAGCCAAAACCTTCCGGCAACGGCAGTATGTCAAAGCCGTCTTAACCCATGACCTCACCTTTTGCATTGGACCAGCAGGTAGTGGTAAAACATTCCTCGCAGTTGTTTTAGCCGCTCAGGCTCTACTGGCAAATCAATACGAAAGACTAATTCTAACACGACCAGCCGTAGAAGCTGGTGAAAAACTTGGCTTTTTACCGGGAGACTTGCAACAGAAAGTCAATCCATTTCTACGCCCTCTTTACGACGCTCTCTATGAACTTATTGACGCCGAAAAAATCCGCAATTTGATGGAACGGGGTGTAATTGAGGTTGCCCCCTTAGCTTACATGCGAGGGCGCACCCTCAGCAATGCCTTTGTGATTGTTGATGAAGCTCAAAACACGACACCAGCCCAGATGAAGATGGTTTTAACTCGCTTGGGTTTTGGCTCCCGCATGGTAGTCACTGGCGACATCACCCAAACCGATTTACCAGCCAACCAGCAATCAGGATTGGCAGTGTCACAAAAAGTACTACGAACAGTTGAAGGCATAGCCTTCTGTGAACTCACTGCCAAGGATGTTGTCCGTAACCCGATTGTACAGAGAATTGTGGCCGCTTATGAACAATACGAAAAGTGATTTATTGTTCATTGTTCATTGCTATGAACCATCAACCTAATTTATCTCAAAAGTCGCCAGAAGACCCTCACTTTTAGTGACGGGATGAATGGCGACAGGCGCTTGAATTTGTTACCATTGTGCTAGGTGTTTGATAAATAGATGTTAAAAGCCTATAAGTACCGTATCTATCCAACTTCTCAGCAGCGGGTCTTACTAGCTAAGTGCTTCGGCTGTGCGCGTTGGTTTTACAACTATGGGCTTGAACTAACATCTAGAACCTATCAAGAAACTGGTAAAGGGTTGAGTCGTAATGACATCATCAAACTTTTGCCAGGATTGAAGAAAAAACATGAATGGCTCAAACAACCGCCATCTCAAGTTCTACAGCAAGCTGCCTTAGACCTGTCGAGAGCCTTCCTCAACTTCTTTGAAGGTAGGGCTAAATATCCCAGGTTTAAAAGCAAGCACACAAGAGGGTCTATTCGCTTTCCTCAAGGGTGCAAATTAATCAAAGACTGTTTGACTTTACCAAAGATCAAAGAAGTCTATTGTCGCCTTTCTCGATTGCCT
Source organism: Symploca sp. SIO2E9 (assembly GCA_010692645.1). Taxonomy (GTDB): domain Bacteria; phylum Cyanobacteriota; class Cyanobacteriia; order Cyanobacteriales; family Coleofasciculaceae; genus SIO3C6. Next base: position 39,193 of record JAAHGS010000034.1, on the reverse strand, counting down.
GTTGGTACTCTTAAATCTGTCACAGTTTCGATGAGTGTATCTGGTGAGTACTACGCATCATGCCTCTATGAGGACGGTAAAGAAAAGCCAGAAGCCAGGAGTGATGGCAAAGCTGTAGGGATTGACGTTGGACTAACTCATTTTGCTATTACTTCCGATGGTAGTAAACATGGTAACCCAAAGTACTATCGTTTGTACGAGAGAAAGCTAGCGGACGCTCAAAAGCAGTTGAGCAAAAAGCAAAAAGGTTCAAGCAATCGAAACAAAGCCAGGGTTGTAGTAGCTAAAGTTCATCAAAAAATTAGCCGTTGCCGTGAAGATTTTCTACACAAACTAAGTCGTAAATTAGTAGACGAGAACCAAGTCATAGTTGTAGAAAATCTCGCCGTGAAGGGTATGGTAAAAAACCACAAACTAGCTAAGTCAATTAGTGATGCTGGCTGGGGAATGTTTTGTACCATGCTCAAATACAAAGCTGAATGGGACGGGAAAACTTACCTAGAAATAGATAGATTTTTCCCGTCTTCAAAAACTTGTCATGTGTGCCTCAACCAAGTAGGAAATCTGCCTCTTAGTGTTCGAGAGTGGACTTGTAGTAAATGCCAGACAAAACATGACAGGGATATAAACGCGGCAGTAAACATCCGAGATGAAGGTTTACGAGTTTTTGCGGGAGGGCATCTCGCTTCAGCTTCTGGAGTTCGAGTCAGACCAAGCATGGGCACTGCCTTTGTGAGGCGTTGAACGGTGAAGGAAGAATCCCTAGCTTTCAGCGACGGGAGTTGTCAAATCGGATCGCCAATTAGAGTAAAAGCTGCCCAGTAGTAGGGATGAGACAGGCTTTGATTTCCCGAATCTAACCATTCTGGCGGTAAAGAAATGCTTTTGCCAGAGTTATATAGCCGATTGTTCTCTATACGCACTCTACCTCTAATCATCGCTAGCTGCGCCCTTCGTAAAGCCTCTGCTTTGCTGATTACCTTAGACAGCTGAAAGTAAAATTCCGTCGTCAACCCTAGAGAACCTTGATCACTAACGTACCAAAGTGTTGCTAGAGTAGAATCAACACCTGACAACAATGCTGACCCAGCAAACCCTAACTCAGCTTCTTTGTCTCCAAGAGCAGTTCTACAAGCACTAAGCACCAATAATTCTACTGGCGGATCAGATAGTCGCAGTTGTCGGAATTCATCCAGATGAAGTTTGCGGTTCCATAGCTGAATGTAGGAATTGTGGGGAGTACCAGGTTTGAATTCCGCATGGGTTGCCAGGTGAACAATACCAAATCCCTGTCGGCGTCGCTGTGCCTTTAAATTTTCTAGCGTGAAGGTTTCGTTGAGGAAGGATTTACCTTTCCAGATATCCTTGGCTATTATTGCCAACTCCATCGGTACTGCCGGTAAAGGAGGATGTTCAGTAAATTCTGAGGCTCCCATGGCGAGTACGTTGAGTTCTCTCAAGTCTCTGTAATTAGAATTAGTTAAACTCAGTGTCGGTACCAAGCTGATGCTATAATTTTCGACCAGAAATCTTTGCCCATCGTGGAGAGCTGCGATCGGTAAAGAGCGCAAACCTTCATCCATGGAAAATACTAGACTCTGGATACTTCTTTCTTCTAAACTAGACTCCAAGGGTTCTATCAGCCATTGGTAAAGTTTTTTGGCTGATTGGAGATAGTTAGTTGTGTTAGTTTTGCGACGATCAGTGAGTGCTTGCTGAAATTCTTGGACTGTTTCTAGAACCTTGGTTCGCATTGCCCCAGGGACACGCCATCGGAGTGATTCTCCTTCAGCTGTGACCATCAAAAGTTCTAGTTGAGCATCGTTTTGAGTTAAGCAATTGTCCTGTGGCTGAATTGATTGAGAACCTTGGCTTTCTACAGTGGAAAGCGTCTGCGACTGTAGATTAGTTTGGCATTGGGTTTCCGGTGAGGCAATCGCAGTTGAGGTAAAAGTAGCATAAATTACTCCAGTCTTGACATCTGTCACCTGCTCCAATTTCCTAATCCAATTGCGGACATCATTGATAGTATTAATTTTTGTATTTGATGGCCTTTCTAAATATGTTTCAAATTCTTTTGTGAAGGTTTCTTCTATTAAATAAACTGGGTCACTTTCAGATAAAATTGGTATTCTAATTGGCTCTACAGTATCAATGGGTTGCTGGCTAACTGGCTTGAGCAGTATTTGATTTGCATCTGTCAAGAAGTCGCTGTTATCTCTTGGCTCTGGCGGTGTGGATGTTTCTAGAGGTGGCTCTTCTGGCTCAGGTGAGGGCAGTGTGGATGTTTCTGAAGGTGTCTCTTCTGGCTCAGGTGAGGGCAGTGTGGATGTTTCTAGAGGTGTCTCTTCTGGCTCAGGTGAGGGCAGTGTGGATGTTTCTGAAGGTGTCTCTTCTGGCTCAGGTGAGGGCAGTGTGGATGTTTCTGAAGGTGTCTCTTCTGGCTCAGGTGAGGGCAGTGTGGATGTTTCTGAAGGTGTCTCTTCTGACTCAGGTAGAGATAATTGTGTTGACACTGGCGTAATAATCTCACCGTCGTTGATAATTCCATCAGCTGGGTCAAAATCCCTCGTATCTATTTGGGTTTGGTTGTTATTGTCCTCGAGTGGAGAAGATAAATTTACATCCCCAGCATCGCCCAAGCCTCTATCTGTCGTAATTATGTCGCCATTGACAGTTAGAGTACCTAGAGCTGACAAGGTTACATTACCAGCATTGCCATCACTTGGCTCACTGGTATTAATAGTGCCTGTAATAATGTTGCCACCAGTGGTAGATAAACTGACAGAACCAGAATCAGCAGTACTTGTATCTGTAGTGATGATATTGCCAGTAATAATATCGCCTGTTGCTTCTAAAATTACAGGTCCAGCGTCACCTGAGATTATGGGAGTAGTACCCACAGCACCAGAACTAACATCGATATTACCAGTAGTGATGCTTGCCGGAGAGGATACTTCTGCTGTAGAAGTAAAATCTATTTCTCCTACAGCAGAGGTAGAAACATTAGCGGAATTATCCAATTGGGTTTTGCCTGCTTGCAAAATCAGGGTTCGGCTTTCTGTCAGCTGATTGAAGTGAGGATCTGTCGCCGGAATAGATGCAGGAGTATCAGGTTGTGTGATCGTAATATTTCCCCCCATAATACTACCATTAGTCTCTACCTTAAGTGCCACACCAACATAATCGCCAAACTCTACATCGCCGTTGGCACTGATAATTGGGTCGTAAATACTAGCAAAGCTAGCGGGAACACCTGATAATTCAAAAATCGAGTAATTACCGCCACTGGCAAAGTGAGCATCTAAGGAAACACTACCATCGCTGACTAAACTAAGGTCTCCCCCACTTTGAAATTGCGTCTGAGTAGAATTTAGGGCTTGGATATCAATTCCATGATTACCCTGAATGTAAAGATTACCTCCTGCTTGAGCTAGAAATGAATTCTCTAGACTATCCCTTACCTTCACCGTATCCTCTGCTAGCAGGTTTAAGTCTCCAGTTGTTTGTAATTGGCTTTCTAGTAAAGTCAGGTTACCGAATGCTCTGATAGTAGCTGTTTGTGCTGTTATCTTTTGAACTACTACATCTCCAGGCTCAATCGGAATCTCTGAACCTGTTAGGATTAAACTGCCGTCAGGTTGAACCGTTACTCCTGTAGCATGACCTCCATCAGTTCCAGTTAACAGCTGGGATAATGACAGAGGATTCCACTCGATTAGGGGAGATTGAACTTCCAAACTCAGCAACTGTCCTGGAAAGCTAATACTTACCAAACTTTCTCCTGGCACAGCTGCCACCGTAATCTTACCTGCTGGTGCCTGTAGAGTGCCAGTGCTGATTACAGTTCCTGCTAATAAATTTAAGTTCTGTCCTGGAATTACTGCCAGCTGACCTGCATTAATAATCTCAGCAGGAGTTCCAGATGTACCAAAGACTAAACTATTCGGGGGACCTACTAAGACAGAGTAGTTATTGGTACCAATAACACTGAAAAAATTGTCTTCATTAAAACCAATGCCGGTAGCAGTAGTGGCAGTGAATGAGGCAGGAAGATTCAACTGGGCATTAGAACCAAAAATGATGCCAGCTGGATTCATTAACAAGAGATTGGAATTGCCCCCTGTGACTTGAATTAGACCATTAATCACAGATGGATTACCACCAGTAATTCGACCTAAAATATTTTCGATTCCTGGTTGGGAAAGGAAGTTAGCAATTTGCTCCTGAGTGAGAGCAAACTCACTAAAACTATGGAATAGATTGACTCCATCATCAGAAAGAGAGCCACCGCTGATATCAAGACTATTACCATTGGTTGACACACTGGTGCCAGTGCCGTCAGCTGCTGGGATAATCGGTTGTGCTTGAGTCGGCTTCAAACTGAAGCTCCCTGCAACATAAATGGCAGCTAGTAACTGGCTAATTCCCCTGAGAGCTATTTTCATCTGGCTAATCCCTGAAACAGATAAATGCTAAGTGTTTCAATTGATTGCGCTTTCCTGGTCACTGGCTAATCTTAGCAGAATGTAGGTGGAAACAACTTACATTTGTCAAATAATTACTCAGAATCGGACCCTACTTTAGTCGTCAGAGAAGTCTATAACTTGTCAGCTGTTGTGCATCTAAATTAGACTTTCGACAGTTTGAAGAAAACCAGCTTTACCTATCCCCATCTCCTCATCTCCCCAAAGATGCAAGTCAAATGTGTGAGAGCTTGATATAGGTGGACATAATGAAAAAACCGTGGGATATAATTTCCCACGGTGTTCAGCATGAGGAGTCTTAACTTAACTTGGATTGTAGAGGAAACTGACTAGTAATTAGATGCTGGTAACAGTTTTGGTAACAGGAGAGGTTTTAGGGACGAAAACCACAATCTCCCCTGGGGAAATCCCTAGCACTGCTACAGCTTTCAAGCTCAAAGCTCAAGAAAATACAGTTGCTACGGTTATAACTCAACCTCCAAAGGGTATTAAGCGCTTGAGAGCACGATTTACAACCTCTGAGTAGCGCAATTCTCCACACATAATCTGGAGCATAATCTGAGTCGCTTTGGGCTGCTTGACGCCCACTTTGTAGCCGATTCCAGGAAAGCGGAAGAAGGTTCCAGTTAATTTGCTGGCATAACCCATATCACTACCCCATTCTTCGTTGATAAGTTGGGTATATTTTTCCAGAGCATCTCCTTTGCCAGCTAAGGCTCCCTCAATTGCCTCAGCAGCCTTGATACCACTGTACATTGAGGGTCGAATTCCCTCAGCTGTAAAAGGATCGACTACACAGGCAGCTTCCCCTGCCAAAACAGCATTTTGAGTGTGCAGCTTTTGTTCCCCATTCCACAGACAAAGGGCATGCTCATACTGTTGAGAGCTGTTGAGATCGATACCAAATTTTTTGGCATAATCACCAAGGGTGCGCTCAAGGTTTTTGTCTTCACCGCCACGGAAGGTACCAATACCAAGGGAGTAACCGTCGGCTTTGGGCATGTGCCAGATGTAGCCATTTTTGACTTGACCAAAGTCGAAGCGTATGGGTTCATTGGCAGCTACGTTTGGGTTTTTATTCTCTAAGGCTATAGCTGTACGCTGTTGGCGTTCCTCGAAGCCTAGCCATTTTGCCATCGGTCCTTTAGCACCATCAGCAGCAATAATGTAGCGACCTTCAAAAGAACCATTGGCTGTGTTAACCTGCCAGTGATCGCCTTTGAATTCGATGCCAGTTACTGCTGTCTGGTCTCGGAGTTCAGCTCCTTTTTGTTGCGCCTGCTGGATCAAAAAGTGGTCGAAAGCATCTCGCTGCACCATCCACATCGGTTCTGGTGTCTTTAGTTTGACTTCCACTGGGTCTTCCATTTTCCAGGTGTAGCGAATTTGCTTAACTTTGGCAGAAATAACCGGGGCAAAGTCAAAATCAAACCACTTTTGAATTGCCGGTGAAACTCCCCCTGCACAGGCTTTGTATCGGGGTAAGGATTCTTTTTCCAGCACTAGAACAGACTTACCGCCTTTAGCAAGGTGATAGGCGGCAGTTCCACCAGCAGGACCAGCACCGACGATTATGCAGTCAAACATCATGCTTAATTTTTACTCCTCTTTTGCAGTTCTATAAACTCTATATTTTGAGCTGACCGATGAACAAAAACTTTTGTTGAGAGGATGATCGCAATTGGACTTTTGATGGTAGACTACACTCACTGGTAGAATGGGGCAATTCCTCTCTGAGTCGGCCAAAACCAGGCGGGGCTATCCCTGAAGACTTTTGGTTGCTCTCTAAAAGCCTTCAATCATATCTTTATCCTGGCTTCAACATTATATACGGCTTTTTTGCGGAGGTCAGTAGCTAGGCTCTCTCAATTAATCAAAAAAGGAGCTCAGGAGCTCCTCCTGGAGGCACTCCTGTATCATTTCTTCAACTTGGGGTTATTTTTGCAGTTAAACCACAGTAATGTCTTTTTCTTTCTCTGCTAGGAATTTATCAATCTTGGTTATGTACTTATTGGTGGACTTTTGAATCTCGTCTTGGAGATCACGCGATTCATCCTCAGAAACTTCACCATTTTTCTCCTCTTTGCGGACAGACTCGACAGCATCACGGCGAATATTGCGAATTGAGACTCTGCCTTCCTCTGCAAACTTCGATGCCATCTTCACAAATTCCTGACGCCTTTCGCTAGTCAGCGGCGGAATATTCAAGCGAACTACCTCGCCATCATTATTTGGCGTTAAGCCAATATCTGAGAGGGAAATTGCTTTCTCAATCTGGTTGAGAGTACTCTTATCATAGGGTTGAATCGTAATTGTACTCGCATCTGGTGTGTTAATACTTGCCAAAGACTTTAAGGGTGTTGGAGTACCGTAGTATTCGACCATCACCCGATCAAGTAAGCTGGCATTAGCACGACCTGTGCGAATGGTATTAAAAGCGCGTTTAGTTGCCTCAACCGCTTTCTGCATATTACTTTCGACGTCAGCTAACTTCACAAAAACCTCCCACAATTGTTCCTACAGTTTCTCCCTGAACAGCCCTGTGGATGTTGCTGGGCACTGTAAGATCAAATACCATAATTGGGATATTATTCTCTTTACATAGTGCGATCGCAGTACTGTCCATTACCCGCAACTCGTGAGTAAGGACATGTCCGTAAGTGAGCGTTTGATAGCGGCGGGCATTAGGATTAAGCAAAGGATCCGAGTCATAAATCCCGTCTACTTTCGTAGCCTTAAAGATCACTTCGGCGTCAATTTCTGCTGCTCTGAGGGCAGCAGTAGTGTCAGTGGTGAAAAAGGGATTGCCCGATCCTGCACCAAAAATCACCACTCGTCCCTTTTCGAGATGACGAATTGCCCGACGCCGGATATATGGTTCTGCCACTTCCTGCATCGCAATCGCAGTTAATACCCGGGTTGGAATATCAATTTGTTCGAGGGCATCTTGCAAAGTCAGAGCATTCATCACCGTCGCAATCATGCCGATGTAATCAGCCGTTGCCCGATCCATTCCTGCTGCTGAAGCTTTAAGACCACGAAAGATATTACCCCCACCAACAACAATCGCTATCTGGACACCACTTTTGGTCACTTGAGCTATTTGAGCAGCAATTTCTTGAACGACTTCTGGATCAATGCCGTAGCCCAAATTGCCCATCAAGGCTTCACCGCTCAACTTTAGTAAAACCCTTTGGTATTTCATCCCCATGCTACGACTCTTTTTTTCAAATTACCACCCACATAAGATAACAGCACAAATCTTTTATGTCTCTATTTTTAGCAGTATAAATCACCTGTACTAGTCATGAGTCTAAATTTCGCCAGTTAATTCCAATCAGAGTAAAGCTTTGGTTGTGAAATTGAGATTGAATTTGTTTTAGTCTTTCTAAATAAGATAAAACATAGGGACAGTTATTGGAGATAAAAATCACGCCTACCCCTCTCCCCCTCTCCCCCTTTCCCTCTCTTATTGAATAAACACTCTTAATGCGTTATAGCTTATGACTCACTCTTCCTCAATCGCCCTAACCAATATCGACATTGAAACCAAAACTTGGAGGTGGCGTGGTTTCCCCATTGGTTATAAAGTCCAAGGTGAGCAAGGACCAGCAATAGTGATGGTGCATGGCTTTGGAGCATCTTCAGGGCATTGGCGCAAGAATTTACCAGTGTTGGGGGCAAACTGTCGGTGTTATGCCCTTGACTTAATTGGTTTTGGGGCTTCAGCCAAGCCTAATCCCACAATTGAGATTGAATATACCTTTGAAACTTGGGGGCAGCAAGTTGCTGATTTCTGTCGGGAAGTTGTTGGCACTCCTGCTTTTTTGGTAGGTAATTCCATTGGTTGTATCGTGGTTATGCAAACAGCAGTGAATTATCCAGAGCTTGCTCTTGGGGTTGCTATACTTAACTGTTCCCTGCGATTATTTCATGACCGCAAACGTGCTGAACTTCCCTGGTATCGTAGTCTAGGAGTACCAATACTTCAAAGACTATTGGGTATCAAATGGGTTGGTCAACTATTTTTTAGTCAACTTGCCAAACCCAAGGTAGTACGTAAAATTTTATTACAAGCCTATCGGCGTCCAGAAGCAGTTACAGAGGAACTCATTGATATACTGATGGCACCAGCTGCCGATGCAGGTGCAGCTGATGTATTTATAGCTTTCACTCGCTATTCTCAAGGTCCACTTGCAGAAGACCTACTGCCGATTTTACCCTGTAAAGCCATAATTTTGTGGGGAACACAAGACCCCTGGGAACCAATTGAATTAGGGCAAGAGTTGGCTAAATTCCCCCAAGTGGAAAAGTTTGTGCCTTTAGAAGGCTTAGGTCATTGCCCTCAAGATGAGGCACCAGAGATAGTTAACCCAATTTTACTCGATTGGGTTGTTGGTGGTTGATTGTTGATCGTTCATGGTTGATTGGGAAAATATTCGGCAATTGTGGAATACTTTCCCAATGAGCCATGAACCATGAACATTAAGTTTTTGTATCTTTTTATACAGTTTTTTGTGCTATAGTAGTTTATAGAAGAAAATTTCTTGTTCAAACCTCACTCACAAAGCCGGAGTATTATAAAATGTCTACTCAAGAACAAGCTCGTGTGCTAATGATGCGCCACCATCGCTTGATAAAAAATCGTGAACAATCAATGCTTGGTCGCATTGCTGCTGAAGTTGGTCTAAAAATGGATAAGGTTGACTACTGGAACCACATTCAAGGTAAGCCCCATCCTAGCTTCCGCAAAGTTTATGACCGCTCTCATGCTGCACTTAGTTAGGTTAATAAAATAATAAGTAATAAGTAATAAGTAATAAGTAATAAGTGTCTATAATGACGTTTATTACTTGTTGCTTTTTCTTTAGCTGAGAGTCTATTTTTTATTGTTGATGGTTCATTGACCTATGAATTATGAGTAATGAACTATGAGTCTGTAGGTTGGGTAGAAGGTAGTGAAACCCAACTTTGAGTATTATAAGCTGTTCGACATTTTACTTGCATATTTTGGACGGGTCTAAGACGGGCGAGACGCCTATACCACAGCCATCCCATAAGAAACAGATGATTTGTGTTTATGGGAATTAGATTTGTCTTAGCTTATCTGTTGGGTTTCGTTGCCTCAACCCAACCTACAAATACAGATTTTTATTATGTGTAATCTATCGGAGATGATATGAGCTATGAATTCAGCTCTCAAATTTTTTTCTTCAAAGGTATTGTATTCGTAAACACGTTATGATACGTTAATACTGTTGCAACTGCAACCCAGAATAAAAAAGCCAGCCTGAAGCACTCAACAGTCCCAGGCTGGCTCTGGATCCTCTATACCAAAAGGATACAAACTCATTATGACTTACCGAGACAGACTCATGCCTTGGGCGGTTGCCCGTCTATTGCCTAATAACTTGCAATGGGTAATTATTGGTCGTTATCGTACCAAATCAGATGCCGAGGGAAATCTCAATTGGTGGCGTCGGAATGTCCCAGATACTCAATTTGAAGTGGTTTGGGATCTTCCTAATTCCACAGATAGGGAAGGCTAATTGCTGATTGTTGATTGTTCATTGGGTTGGTATTCAACAATTGCCGGATACTAACCCCATGAACTATGAGCCATAAACTATGAGCAATAAAAACTATGACTACTTTATTTAAGCGCCTCAAACCAGCTCGGAATTTCCACATCAGCGTCAGTGATATTGCCCAATTTCTCAATATTCCTGAACACTACATTGTGCGCGTTGAATGCTGGGCATATATCGTATTTGTACATCGCCGTGATGTGGGTGGACAATTTATTAGTTATCGGAAACTGTTACACTGGCGTAATGCTATTGCCTGTCAAATTCAGAAGTGCTTGAATCGGCAACAATTAACTAAGTTGTGGCTTGAAGTTCTCAAAGACCGCAGAAAGCACAACAAGCAGTATGATCAACAGTGTCTGCAATGGTTGCGAGAATTCCGGCTTGCATATTGGCAGAAGCTTCGTCAATTAGAAAGAGAGGGGGAGAGGGGGGGATGGGGGGATGGCTCGGGGAGATGGGGAGAAATTTTCTAGCTTAGTAGTCGATTATAGTGAGGATTTGACAACCCATTGAACTATGAACTATGAGCCATGAGCAATAACCATTCACTCTAATAACCAACCAAAGACAGAGCCTATACTTAGACTGAGTTCACTGGCAAATTCGGGTACTGGAAGTGATTGCTCTGGAGTATCAAATACTTCTGGTTGCTGCTTGGGAAGATATACAAAAATGGTTTGCTCATCGGGGTCAATCAACCAACCCATTTGAGTACCATAATTAAGACAGTGGAGAATATTTTTAGTTACTTTCGTTTGACTTTGAGCAGGCGATAGAATTTCAATAGTCCAGTCAGGAGTCATCCCAAAGGTATTAGCAACCTCGCCATTTTGGTCACGCGGGATTCTTGTCCATGTGAACACAGACACATCTGGAACTGTTGAGCGCCCACGAAACGTACAGCGTAGCTCCGAAAACGCTAGTGCAATTTGCCGAGGTTTAAGCATTACATTGACGGTTGTAGAAAACTCAGTTTGAATTGTGCTGTGCTTTCCCTGTGGCATTGGCTTCTGGATAATTTTTCCATCAATGTATTCGCTGGCAGGCTTGGTTTCTGGCAGCTGTAGAAATTCCTCCACAGTGATGGGTTTAGACGGAGACTGTACCATTGGGACTTCTTGATCAAAGGAGCTTGATTGGTCTGGTAACAATTTTAGGGACTATTCATGGTTCATGGTTGATTGTTCATTGGCCTATCAACCATGAACCATGAGCAATGAACCCCTCACAAAACTTTTTTGAGCCTGGGTGATAGAAAAGCGATCGCAACTGGGTAAGTTACATCTATGGAGTTAAAAGTTAAGCACCCCTCACCTTAAGGAAACATCATATGAAAACTGAACTAAAAGCCAAGCTCCTCCAGCACCTCAACCAGAAAAGAGCCGATCAAGGTTTCACGCTGATTGAGCTACTAGTGGTAATTATCATTATCGGTATTTTATCTGCGATCGCGCTACCCTCTTTCTTAAATCAGGCGAATAAGGCCAAGCAGTCGGAAGCTAAGACTTATGTGGGTTCGATGAATCGAGCTCAGCAGGCTTACTTCCTGGAGAACGGTGAGTTTGCTAAAGATGAAGAATTTGGCGCACTAGGTCTTGGTATTCAAACTAAGACTGAGAATTATGAATATGTAATTGCCGACGCAAACGCTGATCGTGCGGTCAATCCATACGTCACTAACCAAGCACAACCGAAACAACAGGCGATCAAAGCCTATCAGGGTGGTGTCTCATTGGGGGTAGTAACGGATACAAGTGAGGCGACTACACTTGCCGTATTATGTGAAGCTAAAATTGCCTTTGGACTTAACGGTGGTCAAACTGGTGCAGAGGAGATCCCTGATCCGGGTAATGACCCACCAGATTGCCATGTAGACTACGAGAGCTTAACTGGCACTGGGGATGATAACTAACTAATATATAAACCGAAGAGATTAATCATAGTTGCAATCAATCTAGGTTAGCTCTTTTACTGTAGTGGGTAGAATCTTCTATCCACATAGTTCAATATAAACAACATAAACAACAGTTACCAACACAATCTCACAAGCTGTTGATTAGTATTTGCCAGTAATGTGCTAACTGCAATAAGAAACTATTATGACTGCTGAAAAATCTCCCGCAGTGTTCAATAACTGGCAGCAACAAGCTAATCAATATCTAATCCAGGGAGACTACAGCCAAGCTGCCAGCCTTTACGAACAGGCAATAGAAACTGAACCAGATGTCAGAAGCTACTATTGGCATCTGGGATTGCTGCTGCTCCTGCAAGGGCAAGAAGCAGAAGCGCAGACAACCTGGCTGCTAGTAATGACAGCAGCAGCACCAGAAGAATTAGAAACTTGGACAACAGAACTAATCCAAATTCTAACAACAGAAGCCCAACGACAAGAAAAATTAGCAGAATATTCAATAGCCTGGGCAATTAGGCAGCACATCCGGGAGATTAATCCCAATGATCTCAATAATCTATTACAGATTATCGCCCTAGCTATCAAATTAGAAACATTTACGGGAGATGAATTAAATGAATTAGGAGTAATTTCACTTCTCAACTCTTTGGGAAAGGCAGGAGGCAGAGGGCAGAGGGCAGAAGATTTATTATGTCCGACTGCCGTAGATTTTGCTGGTGAGGAGAAAGAGAGTAAAGAAAAAGAACCTTCCGCTTCTAACAGCAATTTATATTCAGATGAGGATTCAAATCAAAATGAATACTCCCTTCGGCTTCCTGTCTCCTGCCCTCTGCCTTCTTCAAAATTATTACTACAAATCTTAGAGAATGTTCTCAACACCACACCTTTACATCCAGCTTCATTAGAATTAGCAGAAGCTTGTTTACCCTACTTCCCTAACCTTTATAGCTGCCTTAGTATCCTCTTACCTGCCGCTATGGAAATTGGGCATACCTACAAGCAACCAGCAATAGCAGCAAAACTATTAGAACTATATCGGCGCTTAGATGCAGACAACATAGAAGTACTAAGACATCTAGCCACCTTTTATCAAGACTATCGCGATTATGCCCAGGGTATAGAAAAGGCTAAATTGTGCTATTCCTTCTCCAAAACACTACCAGATAAAATCGCAGCAATTCACCTAGTACTAAGGGGATTATTAAACTCCGGTGGTTATTGGCAGGAGGTTTTAACTACCTCTGCCGAATTAGAATCACTAATGCTCTCGCTAATCAAAGCAAAGCCCAACCCTTTCAAGGAAGCCCTTACTCTGCGCCTACTTACCCCCTTCTTTTCCTTACCCCATATCAAAGACGAGCCAGCCCATTTCAGAGCAATCATCAATCAAGTCGCTCAGCTTTTCCAAAACAATATTCAAATCTACGCCCAACAACAAACACAATGGTATACCCATCCCCCCATCCCCGCGTCTCCGCGTCTCCGCGTCTCCCCCTCTCCCCATCCCCCCATCCCCGCGTCTCCGCGTCTCCGCGTCTCCCCCTCTCCCCATCCCCCCATCCCCGCGTCACCGCGTCACCGCGTCTCCCCCTCTCCCCATCCCCCCCTCTCCTCTAACTCCACAAAACGATTAAAAATTGGATACCTTTCCCACTGCCTAAGAAGACATTCCGTAGGCTGGCTAGCACGTTGGCTGTTTCAACATCACGACCGCGATCGCTTTCAAATTTACGGCTACTTCGTCAATTACAAACGAGTAGGCGACAATATACAACAATGGTACCTCAATCAGGTAGACCAAGCTCACCAACTGGGCATGGACGGTTTAGATATTGCCGAGCAAATCTACCGAGACGATATCGACATTCTCGTTGACCTCGATAGTATTACCCTAGATATTACTAGTGAAGTCATCGCCCTTAAACCAGCCCCGATACAAGTAACCTGGCTAGGTTGGGATGCCTCAGGAATACCAGCGATCGATTACTTTATTGCCGATCCTTACGTCCTACCAGCAACAGCCCAAGAATACTATACAGAAAAAATCTGGAGACTACCGCAAACTTACATAGCAGTCGATGGTTTTGAAGTGGGCGTACCTACCCTACGTCGTGACCAACTAAATATACCAAACGACGCCATCATCTATTTAAGCTCTCAAAGAGGATATAAACGACATCCCGAGACAGTGCGACTGCAAATGCAAATCCTCAAAGAAGTGCCAAATAGCTACTTCCTCATCAAAGGCAAAGCCGAAGCCGAAGTTATCAAAAACTTCTTTAACCAAATCGCCGAGGAAGAAGGAGTAGAATGCGATCGCCTGCGCTTTTTACCAGAAGTAGCCCTAGAATCGATCCACCGTGCCAACTTAGGTATAGCCGATGTCGTACTAGACACCTATCCCTATAACGGAGCTACCACCACCTTAGAAACCCTGTGGATGGGCATCCCGATAGTAACCAAAGTCGGACAACAATTTGCTGCCCGCAATAGTTATACGATGATGATCAACGCTGGCATAACCGAAGGCATCGCCTGGAATGATCAAGAATATCTAGAATGGGGAATCCGCCTCGGCAAAGATGCCAACTTACGGCAACAAATAGCATGGAAACTCAGGCAATCTCGCCAAAACGCACCCCTGTGGAATGGAAAGCAGTTTACCAGGGAAATGGAGAAAGCATTCCAGCTAATGTAGGGGCGCACCGACGTGCGCCCTTAAATATTCAATTTTAGGTAGGGGCGCACCGACGTGCGCCCTTAAATATTCAATTTTAGGTAGGGGTGAACCGACGTGCGCCCTTAAATATTCAATTTTAGGTAGGGGTGCACCGACGTGCGCCCTTAAATATTCAATTTTAGGTAGGGGTGCACCGACGTGCGCCCTTAGGAAGATTTGCATTCAGTGCAGCTTCATAAAGAATTCGGATAAGTTCCATAAGCAGACAAATCCATAAGCAGACAAATCCATAAGCAGACAAATCCATAAGCAGGGCGCACGTCGGTAAGTAGGGCGCACGTTGGTAAGCAGGGCGCACGTTGGTAAGTAGGGCGCACGCCGGTAAGCAGGGCGCACGTCGGTAAGCAGGGCGCACGTCGGTAAGCAGGGCGCACGTCGGTAAGTAGGGCGCACGCCGGTAAGCAGGGCGCACGTCGGTAAGTAGGGCGCACGTCGGTAAGTAGGGCGCACGCCGGTAAGCAGGGCGCACGTCGGTAAGTAGGGCGCACGTCGGTAAGTAGGGCGCACGTCGGTAAGCATGGCGCACGTCGGTAAGTAGGGCGCACGCCGGTAAGCAGGGCGCACGTCGGTAAGCAGGGCGCACGTCGGTGCGCCCCTACAAGATACCACCGCTTACATGTACGCGCCCAGCATTCAAAACCTCAGCATAAAGCTTCTCCAGCCTGCTAATATTACCACTAAGAGTATAACGCTCTAAAACCCTCTGCCTTGCCTTTTGCCCCAGTAAAGTAGTCCATTCTAAATGATCACGAAATACAGGCAACAAAGTATGCAACTGAGAACTAACTCGATGAGTATTAAGAATAACACCAGCTCCATCTTCTAAAACTTCACCATCAGCACCAGCATCAGTTGCTACACAGGCGACACCGCAAGCCATTGCCTCTAATAAAGATAGAGAAAGCCCTTCTAATAACGAAGGCAAAATAAACACATCAGCTGCTCGCAAAAGTTCAATCCGCCGTTGCTCATCAGCCTCAAATCCCCACCAAATAATACCGTATTCTTCACCATAAAACGGTATCAAAGAACCCAATAAAGAACCATTCCCAACAATTACTAACTTGTTTTCTTCACCAAGATTTGACTGCTTCCAAGCCCGCAGTAGCGCCTCAATATTTTTTTCCGTAGAAATACGACCTAGATATATAAATAGTCGCTTAGCATCCAATTTTGATTTAAAATCTGAATAGCCAGGAGAATATTTGAGTACATCAACTCCATTGGGAATTACAGCTAGCTTGTGGGGGGGGACACCTAACCGCACTAGCAAATTCCGTTGCAGTTGAGAAAAGACAATTACCTGGTCATAGTGTGCCAGAAAAGGTGCATAAAGTTGATAAGTAAAAAGTTGTGTTCCTGATTTGAGATTGCGCCGCTTACCGTCAAAAGGCGGATGAAAAGTCGCAACTAGAGGTAAATTTAGTTCTTGGCAGATTTCCGGCAACAAAAAGTCTAAAGGAGATAAAGTCAGGGAAGCATGAACTAAATCTGGTTGCAACTGTTTGAGCGATCGCCTTAGCACCTTGCTAGCTTTGAGTGAAGGTATGGTGTAAACCTGAGATTTGTATAGACAAGGCAGCGAAACTTCCTTGTAAGCAGACCAAGTGTGTTCCTCATCTTCTGCCTGCGTAAAATGCAGGAAGCTAACTTCATAGCCCCTGTCTAGCAGAGCATTAGTAACTTCTCTACCGTAAGTAACATTACCACAAAAGGGCGATTTTTTTCCTATCCAGGCGATATGCATTCAGGGTGGGATCGAGTCTCTATGTTTTGAGTTGGGTTGAGTGTTTTGTTCCTGTACGGGCAATATACCAGGTTAGGAACCCTCCTGCTATCGCTGCTGCTACCAAACTCAACAACACCGGTTGTAAACCAAATATTGTTTCTGCAAAACCTGCTAGAGTTAAAGGCAAACTCAAAGCAATATTAATCGCATTGTTTTGTAGCCCAAAAACTTTCCCACGCATATCTTCTGGCGTTTCTGCCTGGATAGTAGTCTGCATCGGGATTCCTACCCAAGCAGCAAAACCACCCAAGAATGCTGTCGTCAGTAAAGCCAGCCAGAGGTTATGAGTAGAAAAAGATAAACCCAGCAGTGCTGCCGACATCCCCACCGAACCATATAAGCTCAGTCGAGAATTAGTAAAATAGTGTCCCCAGTGACCTAAAATGTAGGCACCACAGCCCATACCCACACCAGCAGCAGCTAGTAAAAAGCCAAACTGCGAAGTCTTAATACCGGGAAGAGCTTCTGCCAGACGCACTGCCAGCACTGCCAAAGCCGCAAAAATAGAAAACAAAATAACTAATTGTACCATGGCATTACGGACGCGCCGATGGGACTTTACATAATTTAAACCCTCTTGAATATCTGACCAAACCTGAGGCTTTTCTACCGCTAAGGGCTGCTTATTTTCACCAGTTTTAAGTAACAAGAGCAAACAACCAGCCATGACATAGGAGCCTCCCACCACCAGCTCTTTACCAAACTTCCAGCCTATACCCAGCTTTGCCACCAGGATATCAGCCATAGACAGGAGCGGCTCTCCCACAGCAAAGCCGACAATCAGCGATGCCATCATCGTCGTGGTATAGAGGGAGTTGGCAGAGAGCAAATCTTGGCGCTTGACAATCAAAGGGATTGTAGCCTGTTCTGCCGGAGCAAAAAACTGAGTCAGGGTGGAAACCAAAAAAGTGATCCCCAATAACCCATAGAAACCAGCAGGCAAATTGTAGAACAATCTCCAGTTTTGGGTAAGCCCAAGCAAGAGCGGTACAGCCAAAACCAGAATTCCTCGCAGGAGATTACTGACTACCAGTACAGCCTTTTTCGACCATCTGTCTACAAAAACACCAGCAATCGAACCAAATAGCACAGCAGGCAAAGTAAAAGCAATCATAATTGCCGATACCCAACTACTGATAGTTTGATTGGCATCTTGAAAGCGACTAGCAATCAGGGCAATCATTAGCACCAGATAAATTTTATCTGCTAACTGAGAGAAAACTTGACCACTCCAGAGGGTTAAAAAGTTGCCATTCTTCAAAACTGGGATAAAACCCCTTTTCAAAGGCTCCTGATCAGGCTTATAATCACTATTGTTATCGGTATCATTGACTTGACTGTTAGCACCCATAGCAACTGGTGGGGTTAAGTGCTCCCCAAGGTCAGAATTTTGTTTAAAAGCAGGTTTTATTGGTTTTTCGGACTCAGATAATCGCATTTTTGCTCTGGAGAGGTCACTCCATCCATTAATAATACTTAATATAGAATCTCATTTTGTGGTACGGGTAAACGAAATTTTGCGTGGGATTTCTAGCTAAGTATCCCCAAAATTACTATTAAGTTAAGGCTTTTAGCTTTGACAGAGAGCTTTCCACCCACACCACCCACACCTTTTTTCGCTCACCCTTGTGGTATATACAAAGCATCCAATAAAGCCGCCGAGCGAATTAAGCGACCACAATGATACTGTGCATATTCCCTTAAAGTGCGCTCAACTTTCACCCAAACTTGAGGGTGAGCAGATACCCCAGATAGCTCTCCTCGTGGATTTGACAACAATGTATTTAGCCGAGGTAACTCAGCCGCCCCTAGCGTTTGTAGAAACGCCAATTCAATCGCATTAAGTTTATTATTGATCCTCAGAGGAGTATATTCGGGACTATCACTATGGTTGCTATCAGTTTTCTGTACTAAATTAACTCCCCGAGAATGCTCCCGAATTGCTGTTTTTGCTCGAATCCGGGGCAAATTAGCCTTCAAGACCAACTGATTAATCCCTAAATTTACCGTACCACCCGCTTCTACACTAAAACCAACCAGCCAATCAGGATCAGCAAAATCCGGCTTCAGGGAGTGCTGAGTGAGACAACAAGATTGAACCCTAGGTGCAACACCAGCCACAGCCAAGAGGTGAAATATACCGTGGCACAAGTAGGCTAATAGCAATGTTTTCCCCTCCCTATCACCAGCATTCCGAGGCAAACACTCCAGACGCCGTAAATGTTCATTAAGGAGTTCGTAAAGTTCCTCCTGTGGTTGCTCACTCAAACCCAGAGACAGAACCAATTCTGCCAGGTATTGACTAGCTGCCAGTTTACTTAGATCTTTACGAAATCCTCGATAGGACTCCA
The DNA here is from genome assembly GCA_010692645.1 of Symploca sp. SIO2E9. Taxonomy (GTDB): domain Bacteria; phylum Cyanobacteriota; class Cyanobacteriia; order Cyanobacteriales; family Coleofasciculaceae; genus SIO3C6. Next base: position 20,323 of record JAAHGS010000034.1, on the reverse strand, counting down.
AAGTCTGAGCCTGAGTGATTTTATCAAGAGACCTACCCTTTGCCAACATCAGCTGATTAACCACAAACAAATCACTCGAACCACCCAATTTCGACTTCTGTTTGCGTGCTCCCGGTGCCACTACTCGAATTAGACCAAACTCCCGAGTTAAGATCGTCACCAACCGATCCGCCTCGCCCAGCGGTAAACTTTTGAGATTGATACCAGTAGCTTTATAGGTTCGACTCATTTTTGTTCATGATTCATGGTAGGCGCTCCGCGCATGCTGCGCAAACATTGGGGAAAGTATTCGACAGTTGTGATATACACTCCCAATGAACAATCAATTTACTGCTTCTCATCCATCAACTTATCGCGCTGCCGCAGTAAATCAGGACCACGAGAGGTACCTAGCCGCGTCGCACCAGCTATGACTAAATCAAAAGCTTGTTCGATGGTACGTATACCTCCTGATGCCTTAATCCCAATACTGCCCTTGGTCACTTCCTTCAATAGTTGAACATCAGCAACTGTAGCACCTCCAAACCAACCAGTACTGGTTTTGAGGAATTGCGCCCCAGCATCCATGCATATTTCTGCAGCAATTTGTTTTTCTGCATCAGTTAGCAGTGCAGTTTCCAGTATAACTTTGATAGTTTGACCCGTTTCTTCAGAGATTTCGGCAATTTCCCTGTACATTTCCTCAGTTTTACCTACTTTCAACCCCCCCAAATGAATAACGACATCTAGTTCTGTTGCCCCATTTTCCACCGCTTCTTGAGCCTCGTAGAGTTTAGTTGCTGGTGTAGTGGCACCAGCTGGAAAACCAATAACTGTACATACCTTGGGTACCTTGCCATGCAAAAGCTCAGCTGCTCGCTTGACATATACCGGATATATGCACACACTGGCAAACTGAAATCGCTCTGCCTCTTGGCAACACTTTTCCAACTGATCTGGTGTAGCAGTAGGATTAAGCAGTGCGTGATCTATTAAAGGCGCAATATCGATCTCAGAATACTCTGTAGCCATTGCTTTACCTGCCAGAGACTCCTATCTACCATTATTTCTCAAAATATGAAGATGTTTCAAAAATCTTGACCCTAGCTGCGTAAAGTTGCTTCCTCTGAGCGATCGCAACAGCATTTTCTAGGCACTTGCTGAGTTTGGTATAATCAGCAGTATTTTGCTCTCGATAGAATTTATCATGCTGATAAAAAAGTTAAACCTAGCAATAAAACCTTAAAACCAAATCCATTCTCTCTCTCCCCATCTCCCCATCCCCCCATCTCCCCATCCCCCCATCCCCCCATCTCCCCATCCCCTCATCTCCCATCTCCTGCCATGGAAAACGCTCATGCTTTAGTTGTCGGTATCGCCAACTATCAGAAAATCAACCGACTTCCAGAAACCGTTCTTAAAGATGCTCAAGACATTCACACTCTGCTTATTAGTCCACAGCACTGCGGCTACTTACCTGAAAACGTAGAGTTATTACTAGATAGTCAGGCAACCTATGAAGCCCTAACTCAAGCCTTAAGTAACTTAGCGCAGCGCAGCCACCAAGAATCAACCGTATTGATCTATATCTCCAGTCATGGTGGGCAGGTTGAATTTGGTCCCCATGCTGGTGAGTACCTATTACCAGTGGATGCAGAGTTTATCTCTGGAGCGTCTCTCTCACAAACAGCGATTTCTGGCAATCAATTCACTGAAGCTTTAGGCGCTATCCCAGCCAAGAAAATAGTAGTTGTCTTTGACTGCTGTCACTCTGGGGGCATTGGTCAACCCAAAGATGCTAATGCCCCAACTGTTAAAGCTGGTTTGCCAGAAAGTTACTATGACCTCCTCAAACAAGGGCAAGGTAGGGTTATCTTAGCTTCCTCGCGTAGTACTGAACAATCCTACGTCTTACCTGGTGCTGACAATAGTCTGTTTACCCAACACTTACTCGACGGATTGAAAGGGCAAGCGATTGGACCAGGCGGCGTTATCCGTATTTTGGATCTATTTAGTTATGTACAGCCCAAAGTTACCAATGATTGGGCGACTCAACATCCAATTCTCAAGGCAGAGATTGAGGAGAACTTTCCGATAGCTCTTTACCTAGGAGGTAAGGCAGCAACTCCTCTACCAACAACATCACCTACAGATGCCTACGAGTATGATCTCTTCATTAGCTATAACCCCAAGGACAAAGGAGATAAAACCTGGGTACGCAAAACCCTATTTCCCTATTTGGAGTCACAGGGACTCAAGGTATCCATTGACTTTCGCTTTCCCCTCGGTCTTCCTGAAATCGCCTGTAGGGAACGTGCCATTCAGCAGAGTCGCTATACACTGGTAATCCTTTCCCCTGCTTACTTAGAAAGCGGTTACTCAGAGGAGAACTTAGTAGCTCAACACCTTGGACTAGAAGAGAGTAAGTACCGTTTAATACCAATTATGCACGAACCATGTACCCCGCGACTGGGACTGCGCATCCTCTTCTTACTGGATATGACTGATGAGGATGAATTTGAAACCAACATTGAGCGCTTAGTTTATCAACTGCGGCAGCCGCCAGTGCAGAGAAATCGCTAGCCTTTTATAAAATTTCTCCCCATCTCCGCGTCTCCGCGTCTCCCCGTCTCCCCATCTCCCCCTCTCCCCCTCTCCCCATCTCCCTCTTAAGGGGGTTGCTTTTTTAACGCTATATAAATTACAAAAATCCGGAATTAATGCTGCTGCTGTTGTGGTCAACACTACTGCTATTCCTCCGAATGCAGGGTGCAAGTATTAACAGTCCCCTTAACAAAAGTGGAAACAGCAAAATATGATCTTTTTATCTCCTATGCTGACGCCAACCATGCATGGGTAGAGGGCTACTTACTCAATGCCCTCAAACAAGCAGGTATCCGTTACCACTCAGAAGCCGCATTTGAACTGGGTAAAGTTCGTATTCTCGAATTTGAGCGTGCCATTGAACAAAGCCAGCGTACCTTACTGGTAATCTCTCCAGCCTACATGGCAGACGGCTTTAACAAATTTGTAGACTTGTTGGCACAGTGTTACGGTTTAGAGACAGTGACTTGGCCTGTTATTCCCTTAGTTTTAGAGCCAGTCAAACTGCCGCCTCGCCTAAGCTCTCTGGTTAAACTTAATGCTACTAATCCAGAGGAGTGGGAAGAAGCTATCCTCCGTCTGTGTAACGACTTGCAGCGCTCTATTCCTGGTGAGTTATTAAAGCCACCATGTCCCTACCCTGGTATGGAAGCTTTTACAGAAGCTAATAGCGATCGCTTTTTTGGACGTACTCAAGAAGTAGAAGAACTCATAGAGCGTTTACGTCTGCATCCATTTATTAGTGTGATTGGTCCATCAGGCAGTGGCAAATCTTCTCTGGTATTAGCAGGATTAATTCCTGCACTGCGTCGCAGCCGACGTTTTGGCTCTGGCGAGTGGTTAATTCACACCATGCGCCCTGGTGAGATACCACTCAAAACTCTAAAAACTGGTTTGGGTTTAGAGCAAGCCAATTCGACGTCTTTAGAGATAAAGCTTCTAGAGACACAAACCCATTCAGCTTCTTCAGAGATAAAGCTGAATGGAACACAACGCCATACTCAACGACTGCTGCTAGTGGTTGATCAATTTGAGGAAGTATTTACCCTAGCCCAAGAGGAAGCTATTCCTTTTCAACAAGCATTGCTGCGTCTAGCGGAGACTCCCAACTGCTACTTAATTTTGACTGTTAGGGCTGATTTTTATCCTGACTTGATGGGTTCACCACTGTGGAAAAAAATCCAGTCTCATCGGCTGGAGGTAGTTCCTTTAGATGAAGCAGGGTTACGTGAAGCGATTGTCAAACCAGCTGAGAATGTTGATGTGTTTGTAGAATCAACTTTAATCGAGCGCTTGGTGAGAGATGCTGTTGGTGAACCGGGAGTTTTACCTCTAATTCAAGAGACGTTAGTGTTATTGTGGGAGCGGTTAGAGCGCAGATTTTTACCTCTAAGAGCTTACGAGGCTTTAGTACTACCCCGTAAGGCTTATGGGGCAGCAGGAAGTGACAAAACTACAGGATTGCAAGTAGCGATTGCCCGCCGTGCTGATGCAGCCTTAGCTGCCTTGAGTGACGAACAACAGGGATATGCTCGCCGTATTTTCCTACGGTTGGTGCAATTTGGCGAAGGACGCGCTGATACTCGCCGCCAGCAACCAGTTAAAGCTTTAACTGCTGCCGATGATGATTGGCAATTATTTGAGGAGACATTGCTTCATCTAACTAACTCTCGCCTACTAACACTGAGTGCTGGAGAAGACAACCGTTCTAAAAAAGCTGACATCGCCCATGAAGCTCTGATTACTGGCTGGCCTACTTTAGGACAGTGGCTCAATCAGCGTCGAGAAGCCGAACAAACTCGCAGGCGATTGGAGCGTCAAGCCTTCGATTGGATAAACTTAGGTCAAGGTAGCGGTGGTCTTTTGGATGAAGTTGAACTGGTACAAGCACAACGCTGGCTTGACTCTCCTGATGCCATAGAGCTGGGTTATGATCTTTCCTTACATGTTTTAGTAGAAGCCAGTAGTCTTGCGATCGCAGAAAACAAAAAACTCCAACAAGAAGCTAGAGAGCGAGAGTTAGAACTAATTACAGGCAGATTAAGACAGGAAAGAAAAGCCCGTAAAGCAGTTCAGACAGCGACTATTTCTATAATTGCTCTAGTGGGGCTAGCAGCATTTGCTGCAGTTAACGGAACCATCAAAAATCGGCTCAGAACTATTGAAGCTCTTAGTGCTTCATCACCAGCCTTATTTGCCTCTCATCAAGAGTTGAATGCTCTAGAAAAAAGTGTCGAGGCTGGGGAATTACTGCAAAAAACTTTTTTCCCCCAAGAAGATACCAAGATGCGAGTAATCACTGAGCTACAGCAGGTAGTTTATCGCATCAGAGAGTACAACTGTCTAAAAGGGCATCAAAACCACGTTCTAAGTGTGAGTTTTAGTCCAGATGGTCAAAAGATTGCTACTGCTAGTATGGACAGTACTATCAAGTTGTGGAAGTCTAACGGCGAATTGCTTCAAACTCTTACAAAGCATCAGGAAGAAGTTTTTAGTGTCAGCTTTACTCCAGATGGTAAGACTTTAATTTCAGCTAGTTTAGACAACACTATCAAAATCTGGCAGTATCAGCCTGATGGCAACTTCACCTTGATCAATTCTATTGAACCACAAAATAAACTTTCTACTTTCAGTTTGAGTCCGGATGGTCAAACCTTGGCTACTGCGACGCAGGAGAAGAAAATAAAGTTCTGGGGCTTAGATGGTAAACTCCTGAGTACTTTACCAGCACCAGGTAATCGAGTCACGGCTGTCAATTTTAGTCCAGATGGTCAAAAAATTGTCACTGTCAGTATAGATGGAATTATTCAACTCTGGAGCTTAAAAGAGCGCAGGTTAATCCAAACGATTAAGGAGATTAATGAAGTCTATTGGGTGCGTTTTGTTGATAACCAAACTTTGGCTTTAGCTAGTGCCGACAGCACCGTTAAGCTTTTGAATGTCAAGGGCAAACTACTTAAAACCTTTCCAGGACATATGGATGCTGTTGTTTACTTAGATATAAGTCCCGATGGCAAAACTATCGCCTCTAGCAGTACGGATGGCACTCTCAAGCTCTGGAATCTAGAAGATGGGGAACTTTTGCAAACTTTTAAAGGTGATGACAGTATATTCACAGAAATCCGTTTCAGTCCTGATGGCAAAATTATTGCCTCCGCTAGTACAGATAATACTGTTAAAATCTGGCATCTTGATGGTATGGCTGTACTTAAAATCCTTGATGGCAGTAGTCTTAGTTTTAGCCCCAAGGCTCAAAAGCTCGTCTCAGGAGGTGAAGACGGAACTATCAAAATCTGGCAAAGGGATGGGAAGTTACTACAGACTTTCCAAGCCCACAATCAGGGTGTAATCAAAGTCAGTTTTAGCCCAGATGGTCAAATTATTGCTTCGGCTAGTGTTGATCACACAGTGAAGCTTTGGCGTCTTGATGGCACATTACTTAAAACTCTCACAGGACATAGCAAAGGAGTTACTGATGTCGGCTTTAGTCCCGACGGTCAAACTATCGCTTCTGCTAGTCTTGATAAGACGGTGAAACTCTGGAATCTTGATGGCAAATTACTTAAAAGTATTCCAGGGCATAGTGATTTTGTTACTAGCATCAGCTTCAGTCCCGATGGTAAAAATATTGCCTCAGCTAGTGCAGATAAGACGGTGAAAATTTGGCATTTTGATGGCACATTGCTTCAAAATCTTGAAGGTCATAGTGGTGGAGTAATGGGTGTAAGTTTCAGTTTCGATGGCAAGTTAATTGCCTCAGCTAGTGCTGACCAAACTATCAAACTTTGGCGTCTAAATGGTCAGCAAATCCAAGTTTTTCAAGGTCATACAGGTAGTGTTCATCGAGTTAAATTCAGCCCTAGTAGTAAAATTTTAGCTTCAGCAAGTTTAGATGGAACTGTCAAGCTTTGGAGTATAGACAGCGATCAACCCCTTAAAACTTTGACAAAGTATTCTCAAAAATTAGGGTATTCTCAAAAATTCATTGATGTCAGTTTCAGTCCTGATGGTAAAATTATTGCAGCTGCTGGTCTTCCAGGTATTCTTCCAGAAAAAGTAATTATGTGGAATCTAGATTTGGATGATTTACTTGAACGCAGCTGTAATTGGTTAAGTGACTATCTTCAGACTAAGAATAACCACACTCAGAGTACTATTTGTCAGCAACAATAGTTCAAGGTTTATATCTTCATTTGGGAGTATTTCAGGTTTGCAGCTCAATCCTTTGCCCGCACTTCGTGCCGCTTCGCTAACATCCCCCAGCCCCTTCTGCCTTCTGCCTTCTGCCTTCTGCCTCCTGCCTTCTCAAATGCTCCATACCATTTTTTACAAAAATCATAGAATAAAATAAGGAAAGTAAGGATTTAAATTTGAAGTAAAAATTGTTCAATCTGAAAAAAACACAAGAACTCCTATGAACATAAACAATGAAGGTGAACGCTACTACAAAGAAGGTATTGCCCTGGTCAACAGGGGAGACAAGAGTTCTGCGATCGCAAGTTTTCAAAAAGCAGCAGAACACTTTCAATCTTCAAAAGATTTGAACCGTTACGAGGAAGCGCAAGCCCAAATTAAACAACTGAGAGGCTGACTATAACAAGTTCTATTTGCATTAAGTTTACTAAATCCTGGTTTGAAGGCTCCAAGCCAGTTTTTTTATGTATTATTAAATGCTTTGTAAGTAATAAGTAATATAAATCCTGCGAAAAAACCTAAGAGTAAATCCGGAATAGTCCCATTTTAATTTGAAGCTTAGTACAGCATTATATAAATAACTAGCGTATTAAAACTAACACTAACGAGAATTTCATTATTCTTGAATGCACTAGTAATTTATGAAGCTATTGACTGAGTTGGTTCTTGCAAAATAAAGGTGTATGTCGATGTCTATTCAAGGATTTGCCCAAGCTATTAGGACTAACGTAATCGCGAGGATACAAAATTGGAATGACCCAAACATTAAAGCTAATGACTACTACTCGGAAGGTATTGCCCTTGCTAATAGGGGTAACAAACAAAGAGCAATAAAGTCTTTTGAACAAGCAAAATATTACTTCAAAGCAGCAGGTAATTTGCGTCGAGCCAACGAGGCAAAAGCGAAAATTGACGAGCTTAAGAACTAGATATAGCGCTTCTCTATCTAGTGAAGTACTTTCGTCATGGGGGAGTAGGGAGTGGGGAGTGGGGGTAAAAAAAATGAATGTACTTTATCAAGAGCGAGAAACGCTATATTCTTTTTATTACTTATTAAGTAGTCGGACATAATTAAAGTTAACTATGAGGAAGAGGGAGCCGGGAGCCGGGAGTAGGGATTAGCAAGGGTTTGAGGACAAGTAATATTTCTTAATACAGCGAACAAAATTTATGTCTGACTACTTACTTATTACTTATTACTTATTACTTATTACTTAAACCCTGGTAATCCCCTACTCTGCATTGCCTTAGCAATCGCATCACGACTAGCTTCAGCCCCAAAACCCCAAGCTAGCAAGGCAAAATAATCCTTCCAGGGGTTGGCACCAAAAGTAGTTTTGTCAACATACAATTCACTAAAGCCAGCCCCAGCTAAGAAGAAAACTGCTACGCAATAGCTAGCTATATTAAATACTCGCAAGCGAAGCCCAGCCCGATTCATCTGTTTTTCCCACTTTAAGGCATGAACTGGGGGTGCCGGGGCGACGAGAGGGCTTGGTGGAGTTACTGTTAATCTCGGCAATCCTTTGGCAACTGCTGAGTTTTCTGCAACTAATTTACTAATTGCAGCGATCGCTTCTTCCAGCTTATCTTCAAAGTCTTTATCCTCACTGAGTTGGGATGGCAATAAATTATTGAGCCTTTGCTCCAATTCCTCTTTCTTAGAGAGCCATGGTGATGCTTGTTGAGCAGATAACTGAGAACATAAAGACTGGAGTTGCTGTATTTTGCTCTGGAGTTGAAGAAAGCCATTAAGCTGTTGGGCAATTTCTTCGAGGCGCTCGCGCAATTTATCAGGACCATCTAAATCTGGAACATCTGCAACAGCATTCTCTAGGCGGCGATGCAAATCCTGCACATAAGGCAGATTTGGGTTTAGATCCTGTAAGCGCTGTTGTAGTTGATGGCAATAAGCTAGTTGTATTGACCAGTCACTACGCCCCTTATTCCATTTGCTCCAAAACATTTCTGCCTGTTCAAGAGCCTTCTGACTATCCTGCCAACGTTCTCCCTGTAACGCCATTTTCACATCTAATAACTGCGCCTCTACCCTTGATTGAAATGGTTGTGCCTTGATTAAATCTGGATCATCCTGCATCTGAGCCCGGAGTTGCCCTACCCGCATCCAGATTTGATCCCTTGGCTTACCCTTAGTTCGATAGAGAGAAGCTCCTACACCCAATCCGGTGCCAACCAACAGCATAATTAAGGGCAGCAACCAATGATCTTTAACTCTGACAGTAACAGGAACACTCTGTTCTCCATCTTGATAACTCAGCCGCAATTTCCCACTAAATTCACCACTACTGGGTACTTTCTGTAGGTCAAACTGTACCAAAAAAGTTAGTTCATTAGGCTTACTAGGCTCAGTTGGGGTTTTTTGAGCAATAATTGCTTGGGCAGGAAACACAGCACTACCATCAGCTCGATTCAAATCCATAGTAATTAGCTGGAAATTCCTGATCGGAGCAGTAGTTCGTAGAAATAAGTTGCGAGTTTTTACTTGATCACGAGTTCCTGCTACAGTTAGCTGAGTTGGCTCTACATTTACATCAGTTTGAGCACTGAGAGTTGTTGCTGAGATTAGGGTTAAGCTGGGAGCTACTAAGCTGATAATTAGCAGTTTCATGATTGATTATTTATGTTGTTTTCTCCTTGTTCAATTTCTGGTAACTTCAAAGTTACTCCAGCAAAGAACCAGTAATAGACAGCTGCAGGATTTAAATCTAAGGGATAGCCATGAGGACAGTAACTTAGCAACAAAATCAAACTCCAAAAACTTACCCCCACTACCCTTAAATTCTTGTCCCGAACACAACAGTAAGCTTTGAATGTCAGGAAAGTCAAACTCGTAACTATAACCAAAAACGCTAAACAACCCAAAAGACCAATTTCATAAAGGAGCTTTGGGTGGAAAGTTGTAACCAGTTTAGTTGGACCTAAGTGGCGGGTAATACTAGTAGCTCTTCCTAAACCTTTTCCAAATAATCCCGGTTGTTGACGAAATGCCCAATGAAATTGCTGCCCGATCAAGGTAGGAGGAGGCGAGTAATGCCAACGGCTGACAAAACTATTTATGCGCTCCTGAAGCAGTCCAGAATTAACAGTAACTAAAACTCCCAGCAATATAGCAAGTGCCATAGCTATGGGAATAAACTTTCTAAAATTCCCTACTTTCCCTGTTAGAACTAACAATACTCCGATAAAAACTGGCACCAAAGCCAAAATAGAAAACATCTTGGGCAAATTCAAATAAGGAATTACCTCCAGCTAGCCAGTAGGTGATAGTGCCACTAAACGGCATATAGATCAGAAATGCCCAAAGTGCCTGACGGGGATATTTGTAAGAGAGTACTGACGCAGAAATTCCCAATGCTGTGATTATACCTATGGCAGCATTACTTCTTACCCAAGTCAGGATTATGCTCACAATAATAAAGCCAACCACAACCCCATTTTTCCAATGTCTAAGCACTTATATAGAGACCACTTTACGATGTGATTATAGTACTCATCACTTGGTCTTGGAGCATTTATGCAAGCATTCTAATCTTTACCAGCCACAAAAGACCACCCCAAACGGGTTGGCTGTTCATATACCCTTTTAAGAGTATTAATATCTCTAAGAGAAATCTGGGGTGGATTGCTTACTTGGGAAAAATAAAGGGCGTCTGTTTCTACGGGAGAATGACCCCAAATACCTAAAGCGTGACCCAGCTCGTGGCGGGCAGTTGCCAGAGTGTACTCAGTTGTTTGGTCTGGAGTAAGCTCAATAATAAATTTATGTGATATAGTTTTAACCTGGGGTGCATCCACTCCTCGGCGTAAGTAGAACTCATAGCGAGTTTCAGCAGAGCGAACGCGAGGTAGATTAATTTCTCCGGTTTCACGATTGATTGAGGCTTTAAGAGCAGGGCGCGATCGCAGTATGGAAATGTCAGCACCAGACCTATCCCTAACTAACTCCAAGGGTAAATAAACACTCCATTCTTCTACTGCTTCTTCAACAGCATTAACCCACTCTTGAAAACGCCTCAAACTACTAGGAGAGAGTTCTAAATCAGTTGGTCGTTCCACATAAATCTTCACAGGAAACTGTGACCATACCAGATAGCCTAGTGAAGTTGGTTCTACCTCCGGGAAGTAATCGCCGCTAACACTAGCATTTTTCCATTTTGCAAGTGTTTCTGGCAAAGGATGAATTTTAGGAATAGGTAAGGAAGACTCGGAGAACTCAGCAGTGAGCTTGTGCCAGTAATGCCTTCCCACCTGAGCCTCTAAATGCTGTAGATGAGCAAAAACGATAATTAGGCTGGTGACAATTGCCATTCCCAGCCAGAGTAAAGATTGTTTCAGCTTACCTTGAGCAATTGTTCTCATCGGAACCAAGCAGAATCTGAACTTGAGATTCAGACCCTACTAAGTCTAACTTAACCAACCGGCACTCAAGACAATAGTTAAGCCGATAAATAAAATTGCCAGAGTCCAAGTAACTCGATTGAGCGCAGTTTCTGCACTTTTAGCACTCGTGAATAGTTGGGCTTGGCCGCCGATACCCCCAATACCATCACCCTTAGGACTGTGCAACAATACCAAAATAACTAGACCGAGCGCAGATACTGCCCAGATAATTTGTATGACTTGAGGAATCGTCATCGTTAAAAATTCTAGATAAAATTGAAAGTCGTTACAAAGAAACCTTTACCGGCGTCCGACTAGCTTTTACCTCAAAACTAACATTTTTGAGCAGTGATTTACCAGTCATCTCCGGAGGTTGGGGCAATTTTAAGATTTCCAGAATTGTGGGTGCAATATCCGCTAGACGACCATCATTGCGCAAGGCAACTTCTGTGCCATGTCCAGGGATTTTTAACCCTTCCCCTTCTACCAGGATAAAGGGTACTGGGTTAGTTGTGTGAGCTGTCCAAGGTTTGTCCAACTCATCTCGCATGGTTTCAGCATTGCCGTGATCGGCAATAATAATGCCAGTGCCACCAACTTTATTGATGCTTTCTACCAGACGTCCCATACAGCTATCTACAGTTTCCACTGCTTGCACACAGGCTTCAATGTTACCAGTGTGCCCCACCATATCAGTATTAGCGTAGTTAACCACAATCAGGGAGTAAATGCGCCTTTTGATGGCAGCCATCACTATATCTGTCACTTCCGCCGCTGACATAGCTGGGGCTTGGTCGTAGGTTGCAACCATGGGACTAGACACCATTACCCGCTCTTCACCCTCAAAGGGCATTTCTATACCCCCATTGAAAAAGTAGGTGACGTGGGCATATTTTTCAGTTTCAGCCGTGCGGAATTGGCGTAAACCTTGTTGGGCAATTACTTCCCCCAGAATGTTATTTAGGTTCTGAGGCTCAAATGCCACTAAGACTGGTAAGGTTGGTTCATACTGAGTAAAGGTAGCAAAAGTCAGAGGCTTAATCTGCTCCCGCTCAAAACCATCAAAACCAGAGTCAACAAAAGCCTGAGTCAATTGCCGCGCACGATCTGGGCGGAAGTTGAAGAAAATCACTCCATCTCCTGCTTCCACGGCACCAGGAGAGATTCTTGTCGGTAATACAAACTCGTCTGTAATCTCTGACTTATAGGAAGCTTTCAAAACTTCAAGGGCACTACGACCATCCCCAGAACCATCTTCAGTCATTACTTGATAAGCCTGGTGGATGCGATCCCAGCGTTGGTCTCTATCCATCGAGTAGTAACGACCACTAAGGGTAACAATGCGTCCTAACCCGATTTTGTCGATGTGGTCTTGAAGCTTTTGAATTGACTCAACGCCCTCAGTCGGTTTGGTATCGCGACCATCTGTAATCGCATGAATACAGACATCAGCTATTGCTTGTGACTTAGCAAAATCAAGCAATCCGAGGAGATGGTTGAGATGAGAATGAACTCCACCTTCTGAACACAAACCTACAAGGTGAAGTTTGCCGCCCTGGTTGCTGACTTCCTGGCATAATTTGAGCAGCGCTTGATTCTCTCTAATCGTGCCGTCTTCTACAGCATCAGAGATTCTCACTAGTTCTTGGGGCACTACCCGCCCAGCACCAATATTGAGGTGCCCCACTTCTGAGTTGCCCATTTGACCTACTGGCAATCCTACATCCTTGCCAGCAGCCCTAATTAATGTACTTGGATATACTGCCCAAAGGCTATTGATTACAGGTGTATTAGCGATGGCAATCGCATTACCATCAGTTGCTTCGCGGTAGCCCCAGCCGTCCAGAATGACTAGCACCAGGGGAGATACAGGTGCTGGCGTCATAAGTATCGCTCTTTATTTACTAAATGTGGTCAATTTCACCGCAATCATATCACTGGTGCTGGTAACCGCCATTAATTTTTGCTTTTGCTTCAGTTTGTTGGTTGTTTTGTTGACAAGAAAGCTAGAAGCTTTACACCTGAAAGGTTTTAAGTATTAGATGTTTCCAGATATCTTCTTTATTATCTGGTTGGAAGTTCAATAAATTTATCAATTCTTTTATTCTTTTGGTTTTTTTGATACGGAGCTTTATACATCTTATGAAATAATTTATATTTTGATACATAACATAGATAGGGGGTGTAGATTAGGGACTTCCAATTAAAAAGGGATGGCTCGGGGAGAGGGGGAGATGACTCTTGAGGTCCTGTTTCTGGCGTCAATTGGATAATTTATTTCTTGGAGCTCCCTGAACTCAAAGAGCTTGGGCTCTGAGCCACGCCACAGGTAAATAAAGCAACTTCTGGGTTTTGGGGACATAAGCTCTCTGAGTGAAAACATCGTACTGATTACGCTCAATTACGTTGAGAATAGCTTTGTAGAGCATCAATGCCGCCCATACGGGCCAACGGGAGTCACGGCTCAGGGCACTAACACTCCTTTCTGCCTGAGCATAATACTTTCGCGCCCGGTGAATTTGGAAGCGCATTAATTGACGCCAACGCTGATCGACAACACCATCCAATAAGTCTTTTTCTGTGTAATCAAACAGGGCTAACTCTGACAAGGGCAGGTAAATCCGCCCTCTTCTGGCATCTTCACCAACATCTCGGAGAATATTAGTTAACTGTTTAGCTATTCCCAAGGCGATTGCTTCTTCAATGGGGTCTTGATGCTCTTGCTGAGCACTCCAGGGAGTTGGACGACGAGATTCATCAAAACCTAGTACAGCGCTAGACATTAAACCCACTGTACCTGCTACTCGATAGCAGTAAAGACTAAGTTCATCAAAGGTCTCATAGCGGCTGCGGTATAAATCCATGCGCTGACCAGCAATCATATCCCGAAATGGTTCAATATCCATGGGGAAGTGCTGTATGGTGTCTACCAAAGCTACATCGGTATCATCTACGGGGTGCCCAGCAAAGACTGATTCAAGCTGTTGTTCCCATTTATCAAGAGTCTCAGGGGTCGTTAAGCCGGATTGGGGACCATCAACTAGTTCGTCAGTCCTTCGACACCAATCGTATATCGCCCAAATAGCGCGACGTTTGGCTTCTGGCATCAGTAAGCTGCCTAGATAAAACGTCTTCGAGTGTTTTTCCGTAATCTGACGGCATAATTCGTAAGCCTCAGACAGGGAGACCAGCGTTCTCATGCGTGGGGGTTTAGACAGTTGGAGCATTCTTCGCAGACTGGGATAGTTACCGCAATTGGCTATTAGCTTTCAGCTTTGAGTACTGGTGCTTGGGAATCGGGAGTTAGCATTTGATTGTCCATTTGCAATTGTCGATTTCCTGATAGTTGCTGAGCGCTGATGCCTAACATTTGACTTCTATTTATTGCCTGCGCTGTCAGCTTACCAGAAAGTACGGCTCCCTCCATACTGGCTAGGTAGCGCTGCATGGTGTAATCCCCACTCAAATAAAAGTTGGGAATCGGTGTTTGTTGAGAGGGACGGTGCTGTTGACGTCGAGGAGTAGCTTTATACACAGAGCGAGGAGTTTTGACGACGTGGTACTTTAGCAGTTGAGCTGGTTTGTCTCCCCCAAAGTGATTAGGGAAAAGTTTTTCCAGTTCTGCCATGGTGGCGTCGATAATTTCTTGCTCAGGTTTAGCAATCCAATCTTTTGCCGGTGCTAATACCAATTCCAGCATTGAACGGTGGGGATTGGCATACTCCCGGCAGGTGTTGCTCATGTCAGCGTAGACACTGAGCAGAGGCGATCGCGAAAATAGTAGATGATCTATATCGGTGAGCTTGCGGTCAAACCACAGATGTAAGTTAATGACTGGGACACCTTCTAAACCATCGAGTTGCTTGAAGAAATCTAGCTCTCGCCACTGGGGAGGCAACATTACTTTCAAGGGGTCTACTGGCATTGCGCAGACGTAGGCATCTGCGGTTATGACCTCATCTGCTGTTTGATTTAGTTCCCTTATCCGGAACCCTTGCAGCGTGCCATCAGAATTTAACAAAAACTCCTTGACTGGTGCATTTAATCGCACTTCGCCGCCTAGTTGGTTAATGTAATCTACCAGGGGTTGGCACAGTCGCTCTGTAGGTGACCCATCCAAAAATGCCATTTTAGAACCGTTTTTTTCTTGGAGAAAACGATTGAGGGCTGTTAGCACCACTGTTGCTGAAATTTCATCGGGGTTGATAAAGTTGAGGGCTTTGGACATGGCAATGAATACTTGCTTCTCCACTCGCGGCGGAACCTTTTGCAGCTTCAGCCACTGGGAGAAGGAGTATTGATCCATCTGTTCGACGTACTTTTGTCCATTGATAATCGCTGGGATCAGACCTAGACCAAAGCGAATTTTCTCCGGCCAACTTAGCATGTCATTGTTGCCCAGAATCGCCACAATTCCATTTAGGGGTGCTGGTAAATCTGGGAAGTTAAACCGAGAGTAAGTACCAGGTTTCTCTGGCTGGTTGAAGATCATTGCGTGTTCTTTCCACTGCAATCGATCTTCAATACCTAGCTCTTGAAAAAGCTCTAGCATATTGGGATAAGCCCCAAAAAAAATATGAAGACCAGTCTCGTACCAGTCTCCGTCTTCATCTTTCCAGGCAGCAACCTTGCCACCTAGGACATTCCGACGCTCTAGGACAATCGGGATGTGCCCAGCGTCAGCTAGATATTTAGCGCAGGAAAGCCCTGCTAGACCCGCTCCAGCGATCGCAACTCGCATGTGTGTTATGGTACTACTCTTAAGTTATTTGCTCATAAATTCACGATTATTCTGATTATAGTTTACATTTTGTTACATTTTCTCCCTCAGTCAGAGGATTTTTCTGAGAGTTGGCAAGCTCAATGAGCAATAAGCAATAAACCATACCCTGCTTAAAGCAGGTGAAATATAAACGGGTAGTGGTAAGACTGATTGGGTTCACTCAGAGACTTAATGATTGCCAGAATTGGCGGTATCCAATTGAACAGGAAAAACAGCGGCAGTAGGATTAGTCCGAGCAAACCAAAAGTCAAGAAGCTCAAAGCAGCAATAATCGCTCCGTAGAGCCAAACATTAAGGTGGAAGTTAATCGCTTCTTTGGCGTTTTCTTTAACTACTGAGTCATCTGATACGATCAAAATGGCAATGGGAATGCCGATCGAGACAACTAAAGCACTAATAAAAATTGAGCCATGACAAAGGGCTGATAAGAGCTTGCGTTTGTCTTGGTCTGGCTCTAGAGATTTATTCTGCTCGTATACCATAAAACATACCTCCTAATTCCACCGAGGTTGACCTTCTTATGCTGTTGAATCTAGCACGAACCTTGGTAGCAAGGGTTCGTAAATACCGCCCAGAGTTGGTTAGCTAGTTCGGCAAGAAGCCCCACGTCTGTACTCGGAGAGTCAGCGTGGGACGGGGCGTTTAAACGCTGGAAATGAATTCGGTGCGACAGCCCCTCATGAATTGCCTGTATGTGTGCCGTAGGCGCTTAACTTATCTTGGTAGGGGAAAAGCTCTCAATACAAGCTCTAATCAACTCAGCCATAGTAATACCTCTTCGTTCGGCTTCTTGTTGTAGTTTTTCCTTTTCATATGTAGATAATCTGACTTTCAAAGTATAATCTCTTGACATCGCATCCTCTAGAGGGCTACGCTATCAAGATAGCAAAAGTTCAAGGGGGTGATTCTCATTCTGCTAAACTACCAGTACCGCGCATATCCAAATACGACACAGAAGCTAGAGTTAAACTACTGGCGTAGGTTGGCGCAGTACTGGTACAACTGGCAACTGGGTGAGAGATTTCAATGGTGGGAGCAAAATCGATGTGCAGTTAATTCCTGTCCACTGATTTGCTATCTCCCTGAACTCAAAGACAATCCTGATTACTACTCTCAGAAAAAGCTTTTACCAGGCAAGAAAAAAGACTTAACGCTGGTTCACCATTCTGGAGAACTACTTGATTTCACCCGCTTGCCATCTCAGACTTTGCAAGACGTTTGCGATAGGACAAAAAAAGCCTTTGAACGATTTGTTAAAGGGGATAGAAATGGCAAGCGAAGTGGTAAGCCTCGCTTCAAGAATGCGGTACAATACCGCACACTTAAGATTGAAGGGCAAGCGGTCAGTATTGAGAGAATAGGTAAACGTTGGCTGTGGATATCTATCTCCAAGTTTCCAGGATGGTTAAAGATGCGGTTGCATCGACCACTGCCTGATGGCTTCAAGCTTAAGAACGTTCTTCTGACCAAGAAGGCTGATGGTTGGTATGCCTCACTAGCACTGGAAGACAAGAGCATCCCTACCTTTAACCTTGATCAGATTGTACCGACTTGGGGCAACTCAATAGGGATAGATGCAGTGCTTCATGAGGATGACTACCTAGCTACTTCTGAGAATACCAAATTACCATCGCTTAAGTCTTTCAGAAAATCTCAATCTCGACTGGCTAAAGTATCTAAAAGAAAAGCTCTTAAGAAAAAAGGTTCAAAATCTCGTCGTCTCCTTGCCAAGCGTGAGAGTAGGGAACATCAACGAATAGCCAGAGCGAGGAAAGACCACGCCTATAACAGTGCTCATGAGTTGGTGTGGTCAGGTAAATATGTGTTCTTCTACGAGGACTTAAAGCTCAAGAATCTAACCAAACGAAACAAAGCTAAGCAGGATGAAAACGGCAAATATTTACCCAATGGTCAATCAGCTAAGTCTGGACTAAACAAGTCGTGGCTTGATGCTGCATTCGGTCAGTTCTTTGACCTACTGGACTACATAGCCTCAAAAGCTGGAGCAGTAACGGTTAAGTGCAACCCTGCCTACACATCCCAACTATTGAGTTACAGGGATGAGTTCGTGTTCACCGATTGCAGCATCCGAGAGTGGTACGACTCGAAAGAAAACCTACTTGTTGACCGCGACGTTAATAGCGCAGTCAATTTAAAGCGAGTGGGGCTGGGCATGTTCCCCACTATAAAACGCCGTAGAGGGAATCCGGTAGTGATTACATCTAACACTAACAGTACCTCGAAGGAAGTTCACCGAATCCTTGCGGAGCCAGAAGCCTACATTGTAATCTTCGATTCAGTGTAGGAGATGTCACGTACTCCTTTTTGGCACCGGCTAAGCTCACGCAGATAGGGTCATCCGAATTAATGGTCTTGATTGGTAGCCCAATCGTAAATTCTATAATGTATGTTGAGAGTCCCCTAATTAGGCTGTTTGGATGTCCACTGAAATTCAGGCTGAACTGCAAGCTGCTGTTGAACACCGCCGTAACTTCGCGATTATTTCCCACCCAGATGCTGGTAAAACAACCCTGACTGAAAAACTATTGCTTTATGGAGGTGCGATTCACGAAGCAGGCGCAGTCAAAGCACGTCGCGCCCAGCGTAAGGCAACCTCTGACTGGATGGCAATGGAGCAACAACGGGGAATTTCGATTACCTCGACAGTATTGCAGTTTATCTACTCCGATTGTCAGATTAACTTGCTTGATACCCCTGGACACCAAGACTTCAGTGAGGACACCTATCGCACTCTGGCAGCAGCAGATAACGCTGTGATGCTGATTGATGTGGCTAAAGGTCTAGAACCGCAAACCAGGAAATTGTTTGAAGTTTGTCGGATGCGATCGCTGCCGATTTTTACCTTTGTTAATAAACTTGACCGTCCGGGCAGGGAACCACTGGAATTACTCGATGAAATTGAGCAAGAATTAGGTTTGCAGACCTATGCAGTAAACTGGCCAATTGGGATGGGCGATCGCTTTAAGGGTGTTTTTGACCGTTGTCAGGGGCAAATTCACCTGTTTGAACGCAGCGCCCATGGCAGTCGTGAGGCAAAAGATACAGTAGTAAATTTAGGAGATCCTCGGATAGAGGAACTTCTGGAGCAAGAACTCTA
The DNA here is from genome assembly GCA_010692645.1 of Symploca sp. SIO2E9. Taxonomy (GTDB): domain Bacteria; phylum Cyanobacteriota; class Cyanobacteriia; order Cyanobacteriales; family Coleofasciculaceae; genus SIO3C6. The sequence continues at coordinate 1,244 of JAAHGS010000034.1, read as the reverse complement.
TTATCAACTCAAGGAAGATTTAGAACTCCTCGAAGGTATTGGGCCTGAACTAGATTTAGAGAAGATTCATGCTGGTCAAATGACGCCTGTGTTTTTTGGCTCTGCCATGACTAATTTTGGCGTTGAGCTGTTTCTTCATTCTTTTATGGATTATGCCCTCAAACCAGAGGCACGTAATTCTACAGTAGGAGCTGTTGAGCCTACTTATCCAGAATTTACTGGTTTTGTGTTTAAGCTACAAGCCAATATGGATCCTAAGCATCGGGATAGAGTGGCTTTTGTCCGCGTTTGTACTGGTAAGTTTGAAAAGGATATGACGGTTAGTCATGCCCGTACTGGTAAAACGATACGTTTGTCAAGACCCCAGAAATTATTTGCCCAAGATAGAGAATCAATTGATGTTGCCTATGCTGGGGATGTGATTGGTTTGAATAATCCTGGGGTTTTTGCCATTGGTGACACTATTTACAATGGCAAGAAGTTAGAGTATGAAGGCATTCCCTGTTTTTCCCCAGAAATGTTTGCCTATTTAAAAAATCCCAACCCTTCTAAGTTTAAGCAATTCCAAAAAGGGGTTAAGGAGTTGCGAGAAGAAGGGGCGGTACAAATTATGTACTCAGTGGATGAGTCGAAGCGTGACCCAATTTTGGCAGCTGTGGGGCAGTTGCAATTTGAGGTGGTGCAGTTTCGTTTGCAAAATGAGTATGGCGCGGAAACTAGGCTGGAGATGTTACCCTACAGTGTTGCCCGTTGGGTTGCTGGTGGTTGGGAGGCACTCAAGAAGGTAGGGCGTCTGTTTAATACGGTGACGGTTAAGGATAATTGGGGGCGTCCTGTGCTTTTATTTAGGAATGAGTGGAATTTACAGCAGATAGTAGGGGATCATCCGGAGTTACAGTTGAAGGCGAGTGCACCGGTGATTTCTGGGCAAGAACCAGTGTCTTAGATTCAACTCTCCTCGGGTGAGTGAAAAAAGAGGTGGGGAAATAATTAAGCAGACGCTCCAGATGCGGAGACGCTCCAGACGCGGAGAATTGAAATCCCACGCAAAATTTCGTTCACCCCTCTCCCCCAACCCCTCTCCTGCAGGGAGAGGGGAGTTTTAATCTCTAAATAGCTTGACACTCCCTCGCTAAAAGCGAGGGATTCTTAGGTCGTGGGGATTCCAACGAATTTACCCTCACTAAGCATCTTGACCGTATGCCCTACGGCTGCAAGCCCGCGTATAGCGACTACTTGAGCGG
>JAAHGS010000339.1 GCA_010692645.1 Symploca sp. SIO2E9 | reverse complement strand
TTCAACCCGATTTAATCTGGGGAAAACCAGCATCTCCCCCTCTCCCCCTCTCCCCGAGCCATCCCCCCCTCTCCCCCTCCCCTGCGCACGCATCATGATTCCCACTGGAGGTTCCTCAGGCACAATTCGCTTTGCCATCCACACTTGGGAAACCTTGATGGCTTCTGTGCAGGGATTTCACCAGTATTTTGGCTCCAAGCCGATTAATTCCTTTTGCGTCTTGCCACTTTATCATGTCAGCGGTTTAATGCAATTTCTGCGCTCTTTTACCACTGGTGGACGGATAGTAATTCTACCATTCAAAGCCATGGTAGAAGAAGCTGGACATAATCTTGATCCCACAGAGTTTTTTATCTCCCTAGTACCTACTCAACTAGCGCGACTCTTAGGCGAGGATGCCTCTGCTTGGTTATCTAAATTTAAGACAGTGCTTTTGGGAGGTGCTCCTGCTTGGGAGTCACTTTTAGAGGAAGCTAGACGCCATCAAATTCCCCTGGCACTAACCTATGGCATGACGGAAACTGCCTCCCAAGTAGTAACCCTCAAACCTGAAGCTTTCCTCAGCGGTAACAATAGCTGTGGTCAGGTTTTACCCCATGCTCAAGTTACAATTCATAATCTCTCAGGAGAAATCTTAGCTGCTAACCATACTGGCATTATTAATATCGAAGCAGATTCTCTCACCCTTGGATACTATCACCACGTAAACACCCCAAACCCCAAATCAAAAATAAAAAATCTCACATCAGATGACCTAGGTTTTTTTGATCAACAGGGTTACTTACATATTATTGGGCGTCGCACTCACAAAATTATTACTGGTGGAGAGAATGTTTTTCCAGCTGAAGTAGAAGCAGTAATTCGAGCAACTAGACTCGTTAGTGATGTCTGCGTAATTGGCTTGGAAGATCAATATTGGGGCCAGGCAGTAACTGCCGTTTATGTTCCTATTTCTCTAGAGGTTTCCACTGCTTCCTTGCAAGGAGTAATCGAGAATGAATTGAGTAAATTCAAGCGACCTAAGTATTGGTTAGCTGTTGAAAATATACCCCGTAATGCTCAAGGGAAGGTAAACCGTGAACAAATAGAAAAAATGGCTTTAAATTCTTTGTCTTTATTGCCTGAGGTATTAGGTGTTAGATCTTAAGCTGTTGTGCATTCAAAATGCACAACAGCAAGGCAGGAGTCAGAAGGCAGGAGGCAGAAGGCACAAGAGTTTGGGTCATTAACTAATATCACATAAATATATGATTAAAATGCGTAACAGCTTAGGTATTAGGCCTTAAAAAAAATGGACTCAATTTTTGAGATTAGTTTAACTTTCTGTGCAAAAATAGATCAAGGAGATTTCATGCTTCTATTAAGAGCAGCACTATAGTCTCCTCTTGCCTCCGTTTTTGGAGCGGCATCAAGGCAAACAGAGCCAACCCACTTGTAATCGTCATTTCAGCTTGGGAATGTTACCTTCCCTTCCAGAAACACCCCAACTATTATCCCAGAACAACTGTCCAGCTTGCTTCGACATGAAGCTGGAAGCAATTCCAGTGATTCCGGAGGACGAAAACTTTACCGATTATTGGCACGAGCCATACCAAAACCAGCAGATTGACTTATACCTATCCATCAACTTTGGTGAACAATGGGCATCTTTTCCGGGAGGTAGAGTTAAGTTTGGCTTCCGAGGCGGAGAACTAACTCTCAAGCTGGAAAATAGTGAAATTCCCTATGAATCACGCAAACTTGGTGGCTCTATTGAACTTTCTATATCAACCTCAACAGCAGAGCAAGAATATCAAACTGAGCAAGCACAATCTGGTATAGAGGCGACTAAACAGGTAAGTAATGCTTTTGAAGGTAACGATCCCTTAGCTAAGGAAAGTTTTGATGTACGGCAGAATTCGGTAAAAACAGATAATTCTCAAGTTTGTGTCTGTCGCGTAACTAGAAGAGTTTCCCAAGAGCATCCAGCTTGGATCTTTGAACAGGAAATGGGAAAGTCCGTATTAAAAGGTTCACTGCACAGATCAAAATTAGCAACCTTGAGTGTTCTGGCTTTACCTTGTTGCATAGAAGCAACGTTTGAGGTGGGCAGACAAGATGTTTGTCTAACTGAGGTTCAAGGGTTGTGCTTGCCAGAGGGTAGTCGTAACAAGAGAGCAATATTAGAGAGATTGATTATTGGGCGTTTGTTGGAACCAAAATTTAAGCCTTATCTCAGTCGAGGATTGTTGCAGTATGGCTGATGTCAAATTACTTCAGGAACTGCCAGTCCTGATTGAGCAGATTCTAACAGCAGAAACAGACAATTTTGCTAAACTCTCGGCAAAGGTTGGTCTTGATTTGAAAGTCGATTTTGCTGCAGCTGATCTCAGTGATACTAATCTCAGCAATACCAATCTCAGCAATGTCAATTTCAGCGGTACTAATCTATGCAATGCTCACCTCTGGCGTGTCAACTTGAGAGGTGCTGATCTTAGGGGTGCTAAATTGAGCTTTGCTAATCTCAGGGGTGCTAATCTTAGCAAGACTAATCTCAGGGGAGCTAACCTTAGAGGTACTGATCTCCGAGGCACTGACTTGGACTGTGCCAACCTCAGCGATACTAACCTCAGAGGTGCTAATCTTAGAAGTGACCGAAATCCGGGATAGTTCCGAAAGTCGATGCCTATTTTCTGGCAGACACCACCAGCAGCATGAGGAATGCGATCAATGCTGTCAAAACTGGAATTTTAGATGTCCTCACCCAAATTGGGGAGCTA
>JAAHGS010000338.1 GCA_010692645.1 Symploca sp. SIO2E9 | reverse complement strand
GTTTTGGTTGAGTCGATGGGAAGTATTATCCTCCGCACCTCTGAGTTAGATCCGGACGTGCGCCTTTCGGAGCATCCGGCTCCCGACATTCTTAGCCGTAGCTTTGCCCCTATGGTGTAATTGGTGGCAGCTCCGATGAACAGCTAAAAGGTTGTTCTTCTTCCAGTTGTTGTGGTTTCCATCCACATGGTGTAGATGGACTTTTTCATCACTGAGCATTTTTAATCCACAAAATCCACAGGCATGGTTCTGCCTTTTAAGGGCTTTAGAGGTTTCCCCATCATAGAGTTTGCTATTCCGCTCGCTCCAATAGGTTATATCGCCGTCATACGGAGATTTATCTCCTTTAACATTAACGAATTTATTTTCGGAGTAAGGAACTGATGGGAATGCTTTATCCAGCAATTTCTTGCTGGAGTGGCGATTCTGTTTGGGTTCCTTGTTGAATACCTTGAAGGCTCTGTTTTGCAAGTGGTAGAGAGAGTTTCTTCCCCCTTTCATCTTGCAGAACCTGTGGTAATTCCTCCACCCTCTGACCACTGGTGCTAACTTCTCAGCTTTGACAGTGGCTCCATAGTTCGAGCTGTTAACGATGGCTTTTACTTTCTGGCGGAATGCCTTGTAGTTATCCTCTGAGGGAGTACTTCTAAACTTTCCGTTGCTTTGCACTCGGAAGTGCCAGCCGAGGAAATCAAATCCATCTGTCGTGGCGGTTAGCTTTGTCTTGGCTTGAGTGACTCTTAATCCTCGTTGAGCGAGAAACTGGCTAATTTTGTTGAGTATCGCCTCTGCGCTGTCTTTAGGTTTGAGTATAATTACCATATCATCCGCGTATCGGACAGACTGGTGAATTCCCTCTACCCCATTGAGAGCAATGTTGGCTAGCAGGGGACTCACCACCCCACCTTGAGGAGTTCCTTGTTCTGGGAACTCCGGACTTACTCCGGCTTTGAGACATCTAAAGATGCCTAGTCTTATGCTCTGTGGAGCAATGAGTTCATCCATAATGGCAGAGTGATTTATCCTGTCGAAGCACTTCTCAATATCGAGTTCGATTACTCGCTTCTCTATTCCTTTGCTCATTGAGCGCAGATTGTTGAATAAGACCTTCTGGGCGTCATGTGCCGAGCGTCCTGTCCTAAATCCATAGCTCCTGGCATGAAAGGTTGCCTCTGCTGCTGGTTCTAGAGCGAAATAGACTAGGCATTGCCAAGCCCTATCCGCAATAGTTGGCACTTTAAGAATTCTGATTTTTCCATTCTTTTTAGGGATTGGTACTTCTCTTAACCCTTGATGCTTCCAGTTGGCAGCTTTCTCCTTTAGCTCCAGACTCAGGGAGAGTCTTTGATCGTTAGATAGGGCTACTTTTCCGTCAACACCTGCCGATTTTTTGCCAGCGTTTAACTGCGTTACTCTACGAACAGCCAGCATTCTTGCTGCATAAGACTTCAGAATCAGCTTTTGCAGTGACTTGGCTTTTCGCTTGTCTCCAGCTTGAACTGCTTTGAAAACGCGGCGTTGAAGGCGGAATAAGTCCCGTCGGAATTTCTTCCACGGTAACGTTTTCCAAGATTCACTAGCGTTGTTGCTGTGCCTAATCATGCTCTTCTCTACTTTGTGTTTTCTGAATGCCTCGAAGCAATTACGCTTCGTCCTACCCGCGACGTGGGAGTTCCGCATCTCGTCTTGCCTACTTGGGGTTCGACCTCCCCTAGACCCACGCCTCGTTTTTATTCGTTCCCTCAATCAGATTGTTTGTTCTTTTAGGAGGAGCCAATTTGACTGCCGAATTCCCTAGACTCTTGCCACTATCGCGCTCAGGATGTGGCGGGAATTATCTCCGGTGAGGTCAGGGTTTGTGTGTTATGCCCTGCCTGAGGATAAGTCACTTTTCTAGGCTCTGTTTTCTCCGTGAGAACTCCCTGTTAGCGCCAGTGTCATCCCATAACAGATGTCTGTTTGCGCCCTGTTCCCAGCTTCAGCCTCCAAGAATCGAGCTTGGTCACTGTGGGCAGATAAGGAGTCATGCCTGAGTCTGGCAGGTAGGACTTTCACCTACATCCGATTAAGAGTTCAACTCTTGCCTCCTTTATGGGACAAGGGTTGTAGCGGTTATTTGTTTACCGCTAAACGAATCGCACGAACGCTTCCTCTGCTGTAGTTGCTTCAAGGAACCCGTATCCTTACAGTTACGCCTCTTTGAAGTAGAGCCACTTGCATCCACGTTTACGAGGGCTATACCATCCCCCGGTTGCTGGTTTATTGCAACTTGATACATCACCAACGCTGAGCCTTTATCTCGCTCAATCTCAAAACCGCAAGTATCACAAACATGGTGACGGCTAGATAGCTCGGCCCAATGCTTGTGTACTTTTCCGCAGTTAGGACAGCGTTGAGATGGTTTGACTTTTTTGGTATCAAGCACAAGAATCAATCCGCCCTTCGCCTCAATTTTGTAGCCAATCATTTTATTGAGAGTGGACATTCCCACATCTAGAATTGACTTGTTGAGTCCGGCTTTTTGCTTCTTACGCTTACTTCCCTTCAAGGCTTTGCGGGTCATATTTCTAACCCGCAATTGCTCAGTGACGCCGATGTCATAACGATTTGATATATCTGACGTTACTTTGTGCTGCCAATCCTGACGTTGATTACTAACTTTTCGTTGTAATCTTGAAACCGCTTTAGAGGCTTTTTTCCATCTGTTTGAGGGCTTAGTTTTTTTCTTTCTGTTAGGCGCTACTTTACGCCTCATTTGTTTAGACTTGCGCTTAACTTCCTGCTCCTTGTTACGCAAGAAACGAGGGTTAGTTAACTCGACATATTCTGACCCATCGTAAGTAGTAATAGCAGTGCTTGTGCCTAAGTCGTAAGCAATAATTGATTCGTATTTTAG
>JAAHGS010000337.1 GCA_010692645.1 Symploca sp. SIO2E9 | reverse complement strand
TGAAAAGAGGTGACAAATTCTTCTAAGCGATTCCATGGTGGTAGGGAAGAGAGTGTTTGTGCAACTTGTTCACCGATGGAATTACAGTTCATAGGGCGTTCAAATTCATAGTTAGTCGAGTCCTCTAACTATGTTAGCGTACTTAAACCGCTAACTAGCTCCTCTCCCCCACCCTTTTTTTCGCTCACCCCTCAGAACCCACCCACCCGCCCCCCACCACAACACAGCAGCACGCCTGAGCGGAGCAGCAACCAGCCCATGTAACGAAAAAATAGGGTTGACAAAAAAACAGAGATACCTTTACCGTCCTCTCTTCCTTCTTTCTTATCTTCCCCACAACCAGTGAGCGACACCCAAGATTTTGATTTATAGCACGCCCATCACTGAATTAGATTAATTTTGTAGGGTGTCAAATACTACTTTAATCTTTGATTTTTACTATTTCTTTGCTAAGTACTTGACACCACTGAGCGTGCTATACTTATCGAAAAGTGGAGCGAGCGAGCAGTGTAAGCGGAGCAGCACTTTTCAGTTTTAATTAGTTCTATTTGAACCAGATTTTAAGAATTATTTCTAAGCCTAAAATATGAGGCGTTATTCATTTCGTTAACACTAAGAGTAAAAATTTTGAATCCTAAAAAACTGATAGAAGGTAGAGACTCGAAAGAGTTTATTTATAAGGGAGTTGTAATTAAATTTGAATATTACCCTGAGACTCCTTACTCTGATGCTGGCTGGCACTGGGAGTGCTTTAGAGATGGAGAAATAATCGCTGATTCTCTAAAACAGTATCCAGAGGAATCTGAAGATATCGCACTTGATAGAGCAATAGAGACGATAGACTATCTACTCGATCCTGATTGACAGGAGATATTGTTACTGTGCTTTTTTAGAGGAAATATGGGTTGAATATTTGTGCGATTAGCCCTTCGGGCTAGCGCGGAGCGATTGCCCAAGGGGCAGCGCCTTCTTGCGATTAGCCTGAAAGGCTAGCGCGGAGCGATTGAGCGAAGCTCAGCGCCAGAGGCGATCGCTTTATTTTTAACTACTTGGTGTAAAGCTAAGGATTTAGTTATAGCCACTTCCTTAACTATTAGCTTTTAGGGACAAGGTTAGGAGGAGTCCTATGCAACCCAATAGACCAGATGGGATAGTGAAAAGTGCACCCCAGTGGGCAAAAGTCATCCATGTGATTAGATTGCCAAGCCATGGTTGGTCAGGACATTGAAAGGTAATGCTAGAAGCCTGACAGTGAAAGAGCTTAGCTAAACTCAATCCTCCCCAAGCTAGCAGGAGTGGAGAAATCCCATAGAAGACACAAATACCAAGCAAAAATACTTTGACAGGAGTTGCCAGAGCCAGTTTAATTGCTATCACAGCAAGTGCTGGTCCGAAAAGAAGCAATCCTCCAATTAGGGCTAGATAAAAAATCTGAACCAAGCAAGCCATTTAGTACTCCCAGAGGTTCTATCGACTTATCCAAGCATAATTGTCCTCTACCTCTCTAATTTCTTCTGGCATGATGATTATACTCTCACCTGTCATACTTTTTTCTCCCTAAACTACCTACTTTTTCTAACTTTTTCTAATCGACATCCGATGTGCTGTGTGGTCATCATTGAAATAGCAAAAGTAAGCAAGAGACTAATAAATTCTAAGACTTTAGAAGGAGTAGTAAAATGCCAGTAGTATCTGATTATACAGTCATCCAAAGAAATGTAGTAAGAGTCACTCCTGCTAATCCCCTTACTAAAACATTTAACACTGGAGGACGCCGAGGAAGTGGTGATGTTTTTATGACTTTTAGTATCCGTAGTTTAGGAGAACCTAATGATGTTCCCGTTCAGGTCAATAACCTGACCATAGGAAGACTAGAGAACTATCATGGCATGGATGCTAGAAATTGGTTTACCCAAACAATTGTTTTTAGCGCAAGTGTCTTAAGGAACGGCGATAACAATCTGGAAATTGAAGTAAATACTGGAGACCTTATACTCGACAACATTATTGTTCATTTCCAACAGAGTGCCTAATTAATTACAATCAAGTCAGTTGTCAGAAACAGCTGCATCAACTTCTGCTCTGAGAGCGATTAGTGAAACTATTGCTACCCACAATTGTTGTCTAACAAGCTCCAAATAAGCGAGAAAACTTCAGGCATCCATGCTAACCCTATGGATGCCTTTTTATTTATTTGGTAATTCTGAACCAGGAATTATAGTTGCACCAAAAGTAAAATCCTGATTATTTTGATAACGAGGGTCTTGTTTAATCAACTTCATAAATTCACGATGTCCTTGGCGAGTGCGCCCTGCCAAACATCCGGCACTACCTTTGCCGATGTTGTCTTGGGGGTAATCATATCCCCAGTGCTGGTTGATATGAAACATCCCAATTTCATAATTGGTATTATCTATTTTTCCATTTTTGTTTTTGTCTCTGTAAACTGTAATTGATCTCTTTTGTATTAGTCCTTCATGTAAGTCTTTGGTTCCATGAGTCCCTACTTTCCAAGACCAGTACTGCCCTGGTTTGATTATGGCAGCGCCTTTGGGATTCATTGGATTGTTAGTATAGTGCCTCCCAGGAGTAGTGGTAGCTTCCCAAATACCAGTTATTTTCGGGGAGCCATCAAAAATTTCAAGTACAATTCTAAGGTCGTTCCAAACGTTCAAACGATTATCGTTTAACGTTCCATCGAGGTTCATTCCTTCGACGTAAATGATATTCTTCTCGCCAACTCCCTCATAAAGTAAGTACAGCTTTTTCTCGCTATAAGCGACTATCTTTTTTGCCAAGTCGTTAAGGCGTTTAACATCCTGGTATTTTTCCCAGACGGACTTGGTATAGTTAGCGATACTGGGATAACGTCTGCCGTTATAGTACTGAGGTTTAGTATTGTTCCAGA
>JAAHGS010000336.1 GCA_010692645.1 Symploca sp. SIO2E9 | reverse complement strand
AACAAGTCAGGAAAGTCTTTAGCCCAAAATCAAAACCAGCGATTCTACTCGTCTCGGCTTTAATTGTAGGTTCTTCAATGTTTTCAACCACGACACTCACAAATAGCTCCCCTAAAGGAGTTCTTTTGATCGTCAAGGTTTTAACAATTCCCTCAATTGCTCTAGAGTTCCAGAATTGATAAACACGCTTTCCAATCTTGAGACGATTTCCTCCCAAGAATTTATAGCCTGCTTGCTTAAGAGTGAAGGATTTGTACTTTTTTACTTTCTTAAAATTTGGTGGTCTTGCCCCCTTTTTGTGATGTTTGAAAAATCGTTGATACCCTTTCTCGATGCGCTGGCAAATGTCTTGCACAGCTTGAGAGCCTACTAGTTGCCAAAATTGATTGCGCTTTCGGAGTTTGGCAAGGTGCGCTTGACCTACCGGAGGAAACCTCCGGATGGGTCGCACCTTATGTTTTTGAAGCTTGGCGCAGCTCAAGTGTTGACCCCACATTCGGTAATACCGCTTGTGGAGGGCAATCGCGTGATTGTAGATCACTCCAGCTGCATGGAGAGACCGCTTAAGATATCGATTGCGCTTGTGAGCGTATAGCTTGAACTTTAAAGCTTTCATGCTGTTTATGATAGTATGTCTACAATCGAGGATCAACCAAACAGCTAAGGCGGCTTGAAAGCCTTAACATCTCGGCTTCGCTCGATGTTAAAGCTGAGCGAAGTCGAAGCTTTAACGCTACATCCCACGCTTAAAAGACGTGGGCTTTGCTTAGTTCTCTGTAATAACCAACAAGTACACTGTTGCAACATTAGCAAACTTACTACTTACTACTTACTACTTATTACTTATTACTTATTACTTATTACTTATTACTTATTACTTATTACTTCAATTCCCCATAAATCAGCCTCTGCTGTTATCTAGCCAACAATTCAAACTACCGAGCTTGAGTATCCTAAAGCGAGTTGGTCAATTGGTGGCTTACAGAGGCGATTTTTAATGATCAGTGATGCCAACCCGGAATTTCTTAAACCTGTAGAACCAGAAGAGTTCTTACCTCCCATTGGGCAGTGGGCAACTCTCGGAGGATTGGTTTTGCTTATCGGCTTCAGTGCTGCCGTTACCCTCGCCAGTGTTCTCAAATACAAAGTTACTGTTAAAGCCCCTGCCACGGTTCGCCCTGCTGGCGAGTTGCGAATTGTACAGGCGACAAGAGAAGGAACTGTTAAAAGTATCGCAGTTAAAGAAAATCAGCTAGTTCAACAAGGGGATGCCATTGCCTATATTGATGATTCCCGCCTCCAAACTCAAAAGAATCAACTGCAAACCAATATCAGGCAGAACCAACGGCAACTTACTCAAATCGATGCCCAGATGCGTACCATAGATGTGCAAGTTTCTGCTGAAGGTAATCGCATTGAGCGTACTATTGCCTCGGCGCAAGCTGAACTTAGTCGCATCCAAAGAGACTATCAAGACAAGCAAATTACTACCCAAGCCCAAGTAAAGGAAGCTGAAGCTGCCTTGGAGTTAGCTGGCGAAGAACTAACAAGATATCAGAAGTTGGCAAACACAGGAGCGATCGCCCAACTGCAAATCAAAGAAAGAGAAGCTGCCCTGAAAACTGCTACAGCTAGATTGCAAAGGGTAAAAACAGCTCTCAATCCCAGTGCTGCCCCGGTGAGGGCTGCTAAAGAGCAAATTGCTAGAGAACAAGCTGCTGGTGAGGCTGCCCTTGCCACTTTAAGGCGGGAGGGAGAAATGCTTACCCAAAGGCGTATAGAAATCCAGAACCAAATTGAACGTGATAGGCAGGAACTACAGCAAATTGAGACTGAACTCACTCACACTATTATTGAAGCTCCTAGTGATGGCACTATCTTCCAGTTAAATCTTCGCAATCAAGGTCAATTTCTACGTCCAACAGACACAGTTGCCCAAATTGCTCCTAATCATAATTTTTTAGTGATCAAATCTCTAGTTCAGACTCAGGAGCGAGACAAAATTGCTGTCGGTGAAGAGGTAGATATGCGGATTGAGGCCTGCCCCTATCCCAATTTTGGTACTCTCAAAGGAACTGTTACAGAGATTTCTGCTGATGCCATCACTCCTGTAACTGCTGGTAATGCTGCTACTGCCTACGAAGTAACTATCGAGCCAGCTACTCTGTCTTTGAACTCTGGTGGACATGAGTGTATTCTGCAACCAGGTATGGAAGGTAGAGCAGATATTCTGGCTAGAGAAGAGACTATTTTGACTTTTATTCTGAGAAAGGCAAGGTTGTTAACTGATTTTTGAGTCAAGGAGGATAATTCCAAGCCTCTCTACTGCTCAGATAGAAGCTTGGAGAGTGGTTTTCCTGATATCGTCAACAGGAGATGATTAGGGAGTATTGCCCTCATACAAATCAACCACAACGAAATCATTGATTAGGTTAGCCATCAGGCTAGAAGAAGGTGCATCAACCCGCAGCCGAATTTTGTATCGATTGCCGAGATCACTAATTGAAGGGTAGATTTCATCGGTACCCACACATCTTTGGACGCTATTGCCAACTTGCACGTTCACTTCAGGCTCTCCAGAGATCTTTGTGGAAACTGTAGATCAGACTACAAATTATCTTCGGTGGGTTACGGCGCGGATAGGAAAACAATACTAGAATTCACAAATTATGACCCGCGCCTAACCCACCCTACAATTACTTTGAACAATGATTTTTACCAAATCTCGGCATTAACTCAATTGGATGAAATTGAGCCCAATTCTGATTGGGCTGAGGAAGATTGCTCCTGAAAACCTTGATATGCCAGTTCTATGTATTCAAAAAACTGGCACATTTTCATTTGAGCCACTCCCACGAATTGAATTCGTGGGATTCAGGCATCAAGGGTGAGATTGCAGGCACAGCCTGTCTAACATCTCCTACGCCTAGGGTTGAACTCCCAACCCTTTTAATAATGATAGTATGTC
>JAAHGS010000335.1 GCA_010692645.1 Symploca sp. SIO2E9 | reverse complement strand
GAGGCGGAGACGCGGAGATTGGGAGAGGCGGAGACGCGGAGAGGCGGAGACGCGGAGATGGGGAGACGCGGAGATGGGGAGATGGGGAGACGCGGAGAGGGGGGATGGGGGGAAAGAGGGAAAGAAGAGTAAGAGGGAAATTAAGTCCTGGCAGCAACGCAGACGACACGAAAACCGAAATTGTCGTAGATAACGTCGCGCCAGATATTGATGTCGTAGCGAAACGCACAACGGCAGAGATAAGGATCGATGAACCACGAACCACCGCGCAGTACTTGAGAATAATTATCATTACCATTACAATCCTCTTCTATCCAAGCACTACCATCATTAGGCGCTCCTTGGTAATTCTCATGCCAATCATCTGCACACCACTCATACACATTGCCATGCATATCGTATAGCCCAAAAGCATTAGGGGGAAACATACCTACTGGGGTGGTTTGCTTTCTATATTCTCCCTTTGGCTCCGAAGCATAGGTATCGCTGGCATCATAATTAGCTAATTTGTCGGTGATAGTTTCGCCAAAGTGAAATGGGGTTGTGGTGAAGGCACGGCAAGCATATTCCCATTCAGCTTCACTGGGCAGGCGGTATTGTTTTCCTGTCTGTTTCGATAATCTCTGGCAAAATTCTACTGCATCGTACCAAGAGACTCTTTCTACGGGACGGCTATCGCTGTCTTGGCTATTGCTGAAACTGGCAGGGTTAGGTTTAAGCTCACGTTCAACTTGCAAATCTTCACGAGATGCTATCGCTCTCCACTGTGCCTGAGTTACTGGGTATTTGCCCATAAAGAAGGGTTGAAGGGTTACTTCGTGTTGGGGCCTTTCTGAGTCATAGCCTTCCCCTTCTGGTGAACCCATCATGAATTTGCCACCTGGGATATAAACCATTTCCAAGGGTACTTTATTCGGTAGAGTTTCTATAAAGTATTGGGCAGAGTGGCTTTTTCGCTTAATTTCTTCGCCGCGATGGTTGACAGTGAAAGTCTCAAACTCAAATAGAGATAGCGGTGTCGGCAGACTAAGTTTGACTCGATGAACAGTATAGGATTTGGTAGCATGAGGGGAAATTTGACCTTTGAGCCAGATGCCAAGAGTTCTAGCAAATTCTATTAAGGACTCATCTTGACTTAACTGTGGTCTAAACTCTTCAATTAGACGCTGTAATCGAGCTAATTCGGCCTGTCCATTCTTGCCTCGGTTGACTAACTCTTGTAGAGCACGGGCAATTTCCTCTTCTGCTTGAGTACGATGTTCATCTAAATAAACCATTGCTGCCCATCGTTGTGCCTGTAATTCTCTCTGTCGGTTGGCGGGATAGGTGCGCATTAAATAGCTCACATAGTCCATCAATAATTGAGCTAAGGACTTAAGGCGGTTGGAACCAAATTTATGCTGAAATTCCCTATTCTGAAATTGTGCTAATAAATTAGACCGTACCTGCGGACTCATGGCGTATAATTCATAACCAACTGGACGGCATAACTCCGACAACAGTAAATCTGCTTCTGCTATCCAAGGCACTTCCTCGTTGAGTAAAAATTGGACTCGGATATAATTGACTAATTCGGGAGTTAAGACCAAGGGTAAGGCACAATGACAAGCTAGATAGCGATAGTTGGGTTCAAACCGCGCCACAAAGCGTTCAACCTGTTGCTTGGCTAATTCTTGCGTTAATTCCTCAGGTAGGGGACTTTTCATCATGATTAGATTAACGAATTTGTGCGATCGCTAGATTTAAGTCATGATCATCAAGGGGATACATTGGCACTAAATGAGCGATAAATTGGGCAGTGCTTCCTTGCCAGCGTTCAGGGGGAGTGGGATTCAACCAGGCAATTAACTTGGTATGCTGTTTAATGTGCCATAAAACTTTCGCCGTTGCCGAAAACCTCTCAGAACGACGAGCACCACGAGCTGCTCCCCCATCACTGACAATTAAAATACTGGTATTGGCGTCGCACTCTGCTAAAACCGACGCCAATAAAGTTTTTTGTGTTAAGTAAGGGTCTCGATAAATATACTCTGCTGGAAGATTGTGGAAATACCCTACTCGCACCTGCCCGATATTACTTTCGTATTGGGCTGTTTCCACTAAATCTCGCGTAAAGCGGTGAAAGGGAGTCATAGAGCCTTCTTGATCCAGTAACAGCAGTAAATCAGCGTGATTTTGTTCCCTGCGACTGTATTTCGGCTTTAAGAAAAATCCCTGTTGGCAGACTTGGGCAATTGTTCTCTCCACATCTAAAATATCTTCCCTACCATCAGCTACCATCCGCCGCAAATAACGCCAACTATAAACCATATACCTGCGCGAAATGGGATAATAAGCCTTAAAATCTCGGTCTTCTGTTTGTTCTAAGAGGTTGATTGGAGATTTTACTGGAAATAAGGATAACTCAGGAACTGTAGTAGAAGATTCTACCATCGAGGTAACTTGTCTCTCGGAGGAGACAGTAGAGAGATTTGGAGAGGAAGAAGATGATGATTGAGATGATTGTGAGCTAACTTCCCCTGATTTTGCTTGCTCTTGGCTTTCCTCTGCACTAAGGGAAGCAAAAATAACTTCTAAATGATCCTGTTGGGCTAAGGAATGACACCATAGTGAGCGCAGGAGTTTTTTGAGAGCACTTGCATCCTGTACTCCCCAGCCCCCCTCAATAGCTTCTAAAGCAGCTAAATACTCACTAATTCCCAAAGCAAACCCATCCCGGCGCAAGCGGTACAAGAGGCGAGTTAAGAGAGGGCGGGGATTGAAGTTACTCATATGGGGAGAGGGGGAGATGGGGAGAGGGAGAGAGGGGGAGACACGGAGACACGGAGAGGGGGAGATGGGGAGATGAATATTCTGACTCCTGACTCCTTGCCTTCACCCAAGTTTTACATTTCATTTAGCCTCGCTATATCATGAGTTTCGGATGAGCGAGGAGCTCTAAAACATGATAGTCCTCGGTGGTCGGCGTATCATAAGAAAATAAATCTACAATCT
>JAAHGS010000334.1 GCA_010692645.1 Symploca sp. SIO2E9 | reverse complement strand
AGGCTCTTGGAATTTACATACTCTCTCAGCCCAACTCCCCCTAGACTTCTTTGTCTGTTTCTCTTCTGCTGCAGCTTTAGTGGGTTCACTGGGGCAGGGCAATTATGCCGCAGCTAATGCTTTCCTCGATGGTTTAGCCCATTACCGCCAAAGTTTAGGCTTACCTGGAATCAGCCTTAACTGGGGTCCTTGGGCAGAAACTGGCATGGCAACCAGATTGGGGAAACAGCATCAAGCCCGTCTCCAGCAACAGGGATTGACTCCAATTACTCCCCAGCAGGGATTACAAGTATTTGAACAAATACTTAATTACCAAAACCCACAGTTAGGAATTATACAAGTAGATTGGTCAGTTTTCCTTGCCAAAATCAAATCAAAAATCATTCCTGCTCTATTTTCAAAATTATTTACTAAGCTTGAATCAAAAGCTGAAAACATACCATCATTAACGGTAGAAACAGAACTTTTAAACCAACTCAAATCCCAAAAATCATCAAACAAGCGTCAAGAGATTCTAATTGAGTATCTCCAAGAGCAAGTGCGTCAGGTATTAAAACTAGACTCTTGTCAGACACCAGACCCTCAGACAGGTTTCTTTGACCTGGGCATGGATTCGCTGATGGCAATAGAACTCAAAAATCGTTTGGCAACTGCTTTAGATATGATGCTTGCCTCAACTCTCATCTTTGAATTTACTAATATCCAAAACTTGGTTGAACATTTAGAGAGTGAAATATCTAAAAATAGTTGGTCTACGATTCAACAACAAGAAACTGAACAGAAGGAACAAAAAATAAATACCACTCCTAAATTCACCTTGAAGAAATCTAAAGATGGAAAGAAATCTATTTCTATCGTTAATCAATTTGCTGAACTAGAAAGTTTGGCTGAAGATGTTGAGACTCTAATTGCTGTCGAAGCCTCGATTACTAATGAACTCGCCCAATTAGAAAATTTACTAAATAACAGTTAAAACACTTTCAATTAAATGCTCCTGATTGACGATCAGGAGCTAAACAAAGCAACAGAAAATAGACGGAAATAGTTAATGGAGCTAATTAAAAAATATGGATAATACCTCTGATATCAGCAACAAACTTTTTGCATCTCAGCGCTTACTTGTAGCTTTAAAAGAAGCCAGAACTAAACTTGAAGCAATAGAGTCTCAGAAAACAGAACCAATCGCTATTATCGGTATGGGTTGCCGTTTTCCTGGAGGCGCGAATAGTCCCGAGAAATTTTGGCAACTACTACAAAAGGGCATCGACGCAGTCAAGGAAATCCCTCGCGAACGCTGGAATATTGATGATTACTACGACCAAGACCCAGATGCTCCAGGCAAAATCTATACTCGTTTTGGTAGTTTTTTAGAAGATATCGATCAATTTGAACCGCAATTTTTTGGTATTTCTCCCCGAGAAGCGAAAAGCCTCGACCCCCAGCAAAGACTGTTATTAGAAGTAAGTTGGGAAGCATTGGAAAATGCAGGAATAGCACCTGATAAGCTTAGTGGAAGTAAAACAGGGGTTTTTATTGGTATTGGTCAAAATGATTATGCTCAATTAGGTTTAAATCGAGAGCAACCAGAGTTAATTCAAGCCTATGATGGCACAGGTAATGGTTTTTGTTTTGCTTCTGGCAGATTATCTTATGTACTGGGTTTACAAGGTCCTAATTTAGCAGTAGATACGGCTTGTTCTTCTTCTTTAGTCGGAATTCATTTAGCTTGTCAAAGCTTACACTCCAAAGAATGTAATTTGGCTATAGCTGGTGGAGTGCAACTAATTCTTTCCCCAGAAGTTACTTTGTTTCTCTCTAAAGCTCATGCTCTCTCTCCTGATGGTCGTTGTAAAACCTTTGATGCTTCAGCTAATGGTTATGGTCGAGGCGAAGGATGTGGTACAGTAATTCTCAAGCGTCTTAGTGATGCTGTTGCCGATGGGGATAATATTCTCGCCATCATTAAAGGCTCGGCGGTGAATCATGATGGTCCTAGTAGTGGTTTAACTGTTCCCAACAAACAAGCACAGCAAAAATTGATTCGTGAGGCACTGAGTAATGCCAAAGTAGACTCTACTGAAATTAGTTACTTAGAAGCTCATGGGACTGGTACATCTTTGGGAGATCCGATTGAAGTAGAAGCTATAGCAACAGTTTTAGGTCAAAACCGCACTGCTGATAACCCTTTATTAATTGGTTCAGTCAAGACGAATATAGGTCACTTAGAAGCAGCAGCAGGAATAGCTAGTCTGATTAAAGTTGTCTTAAGTCTACAAAATCAAGCGATTCCACCTCATTTGCATTTTGATAAACCTAATCCTCATTTGAATTGGGATAGATTACCGATTGAAGTACCCCAATGTGCCACTCCCTGGAACTCAGCCACCAGAAACGCAGGAGTTAGTTCTTTTGGGATTAGTGGTACGAATGCTCATATTATTCTTAGTTCCGCACCAGTTGCTGAGCCAGTCAAAGCGGAATACTCAAAACCTTTACACCTACTCACTTTATCGGCAAAAACTAATGAAGCTCTTTTAAATATTGCTCTTAAGTACCAAAAATATTTAACCAATAATTCCTCTACCGCTATAGAAGATATTTGTTACAGTGCTAATACAGGTAGAACTCATTTTGATCGCCGATTAAGCTTTATTGCTTCTTCAACTGATGATTTACAAGCACAAATAACTGCCGTCATCGCTGAAAGAGAAGCAGAAGGAATCTTTAAACAACACCAAAAAACTATCTCTAAAAAGAAAATAGCCTTTTTATGCACAGGGCAAGGTTCGCAATATCTGGAGATGGGCAAACAACTCTATCAAACTCAACCTACCTTCCGTCAAGCAGTTGATCAATGCGATCGCATCCTCAGTTCAGAATTACCACAACCGCTACTTTCTATTCTCTATCACGACAATCTTAACCATCAACTCCTCCATCAAACTGCCTACACTCAACCAGCCCTATTTGCAGTGGAATACGCCCTCGCCCAGATGTGGCTATCGTGGGG
>JAAHGS010000333.1 GCA_010692645.1 Symploca sp. SIO2E9 | reverse complement strand
TACTTCGTCTTAATATGTGCGCTTTACCGCTAAAAATATTCTACTATCAATCCCATTGTTTATCAATATTGCTCCCACAAAAAGCCGTCAAGCGAAGGACGGGGCTTGAATCCCATATTTTTGGTCAATCAGGATGGTAAACTCACCCTGACTAACACAGAGTTAGTGCATTTTGTTCGCCCCTCCGCTGATTTGCTCTTTGACTCCGTAGCAGCTAGCTATAAAGACCGAGCGATTGCAGTTGTCCTTACTGGCACAGGCAGTGATGGTGTCATGGGAGTCCAGGCAATCGAAAAAATGGGTGGTACAGTAATAGCTCAGGACGAGGCAACAGCAGATTACTTTGGTATGCCTGGCGCGGCAATCAAATCTGGAGCAGTGGATTTTATCCTGCCAATTTCTGAAGTTGCCTCAGCTTTAATCACATTGGTGAGACAAAATAAGATTCCTTGAAGAAAAGGGAAAGAAAAAACCTTCTTCCTGGTTTCCTTTTCCCCGTTGCTGATTTCTGACAACAAGTCTATTATTTTGAGTTGCCTGGACATAATTTCCTGCTCTAAAAATTGAGAACTTTATATCTGATCCCAATGAGAACTGCTAAGTCCTGATCCCGCCAGTAAATGCTTGGAAGTAGACTTAGGGCGGGGAGTGTTAATACCATAGCGATTAGCGCTTTGTGGGATTAGTTTACAGAAAAACGAGCCGCATCCCAGTTCTTTCAAGCGTGGGATGGGGCGGGAGGATCCTTTGACATCCTTGCCAGCTTCTTGTATGAGAAGAAGGGGGATTCCGGGTGGCAGTACTCAACAGATCTACCCAAGGAGAAAAATCGACTTGATGCGCTCAAAGATGGGATTGCTGTGGTCTGAGTTTTTAATTCAAGGTTCGCTCTCGAAGCGTCTTCCAGGCGAACTTTCGCCTTTATGTGTAGGAGTTGCTTGTAGTTTTGCTACAGGTGCAGTATTCTCTCATGGTCCAATTGCTGCTGTAGCGCAGGAACCTTCAGTTGCACTACAGCAGTTTGGGCAATACTCTTTAGAAACTCCTACCCAAGGGCTAAAGTTACTGTCAAACTATTCATACCAATTTCCAGTTGAGGGCATTAGAGAACTCCAAGAAATAAATTATCCAATTTACTTATCAACAGAAGGTTCTAATCTTGCCTCTTCTACTCCCCCTGCTATTCCTTTCTACCCGGGTGAACGAAATTTTGCGTGGGATTTGAATTCTCCGCGTCTGGGCGTCTGGGCGTCTGGGCGTCTGCTTACTCCTTGCCCCACTCTTTTTTTCGTTCACCCTTTCTACCCTATTGGTTTAGAGCATCCTGAGCTTAGTGCACAGAATTTTCCCATTACCCCAGGAACTAGCCAACCTAATCCCAATGAAGACCGTTTTCCACAACCTCCGCCTAAGCTAGAACCCTTGCCACCAGATAATCAGCCGCCAGTTCAAGTGCCTCCAACACCAGAACCTCAAACTGTTCCTGATTCACAGGCTATTCTAGTCGAGAAAATTGAAGTTACTGGTAGTAGTGTCTTCTCTCAAGAGCAGTTTGAGGAAATTACCGCACCTTTTGAGGGAAGCTACCTCACTCTAGAACAGCTCACAGAAGTTGCAGATGCTATTACCCAGCTTTATCTGGAAAAGGGCTTTATCACTTCTAGGGCAATTCTTGTAGATCAAGAAATTAAAGATGGCATCGTGGAAATTCGTGTGCTAGAGGGGAGTATTGAAGATATTAGAATCGAAGGGGCGCGCCGATTAGAAAATTATGTCCGCCGTCGTGTACTTTTGGGTGCACGAACACCACTCAATACTGCTAAATTAGAAGACCAATTGCGACTACTGCGCATCGACCCCTTATTTGAGAACATAGAGGCTAGTCTGAGAGCAGGAAGCCGCATTGGAGAGAGCGTTATTATTGTTCGCGTCACTGAAGCTAACCCCTTTGAAGGCAGTTTAGGTGTTGACAACTACTCGACGCCTAGTATTGGTTCCGAAAGATTGAGTAGCGAGTTGCGCTATCGTAATCTCACTGGCAATGGGGATGAACTTTTCGCTTCCTATGAACGTTCAACCACTGGTGGTTCTAATGTTTTTGAAGGTAGCTATCGTTTGCCTCTAAATCCCAAAAACGGTACTCTACAACTCCGGACAATTCTCAATCGCTCTGAAGTTACTCAAGAACCCTTTAGAGGACTTTTTGAAGGGAATTCTGAACTTTACGAGATTAGCTGGCGTCAGCCGCTAGTGCGCACAACTCGCCAAGAATTTGCCCTGTCATTAGGCTTTAGTTTCCAGGAAAATCAGTCCATACTTAATTTTGATGGTGGCGGTTCCCTTAGTCCCGGTGCAGATTCCGAAGGTATTACCAGAACTAGTATAATTAAATTTGGACAGGATTATCTGCGTCGTGATCTTCGAGGAGCTTGGTCAGCGCGATCGCTCTTTAGTCTTGGCACCGGTTGGTTTGGTGCTACAGTTAACGCTGATCCAGAACCAGATGGACGCTTTCTCAGTTGGCTAGGTCAACTACAGCGCGTACAACTTCTTGGTGAGGATAACTTTTTAATCGTCGGAGCAGACATTCAATTGACCACCAATAGTCTATTGCCTTCACAGCAATTTTTAATTGGTGGTGGTCAGTCCTTAAGGGGTTATCGACAAAATGTCAGAGGGCGCGATAATGGTTTGCGTTTCTCTGTTGAAGACCGTATCATTCTTGAGCGTAATGAAATTGGGGATACGACCTTACAACTCGCTCCTTTTTTCGATGCTGGTTATGTTTGGAATAACCCAGATAATCCCAGCAACGATAGTTTACGACAAGTACAGTCGGAGCGGTTTTTAGCTGGTCTTGGTATGGGGTTAATCTGGCAAGTACAACCGCAAATGGAAATACGTCTTGACTATGGCATCCCTTTAGTTGATATTGATGACCGGGGTGATAATATTCAGGATGACGGTTTGTATTTTACTGTCCGTTATCGATTTTGAGGTCATGCAACCTTCCCGATGATAATCGACTGTCTA
>JAAHGS010000332.1 GCA_010692645.1 Symploca sp. SIO2E9 | reverse complement strand
CACTGGAATGGCACTAAGATAAGAGGAGACGGGGAGACGCGGAGACGGGGAGGCGGGGAGACGGGGAGACGGGGAGACGGGGAGACGCGGAGACGGGGAGACGCGGAGACGGGGAGACGCGGAGACGGGGAGACGCGGAGACGGGGAGACGCGGAGACGGGGAGATTTAAGTAGTCAGACATAAATTTTTTCGCTGTATTAAGAATATTACTTGTCCTCAAACCCTTGCTACTCCCTACTCCCTGCTCCCTACTCCCTCTTCGCTACTCCCTACTCCCTCTTCGCTACTCCCTACTCCCTCTTCGCTACTCCCTACTCCCTCTTCGCTACTCCCTACTCCCTGCTCCCTGCTCCCTCTTCCTCATAGTTAACTTTAATTATGTCCGACTACTTATGAGCGATAAAGACAAAATTCTTGAAATTTTCTTGAAGGAATACGACAAACTCAAATCCGAGCAGGCTCAGCGAATAGGCTTTCGAGATAACCTGCTTTACGTGACGCTAGGTTTGTTTGGAACAGTTGTCTCCTTTGCGGTTTCCAACCCCTCCAACTATTACGCTTTGCTGGTAATTCCCTGGATTTGTCTAATTTTGGGCTGGACTTACGTAGTAAACGATGAGAAAATTTCTGCGATCGGTAGATATATTCGCCACAAACTGGTGGATAAAGTTAAGGAACACACGAGCTATACAGAACTCGAAACCCTCTTTGGTTGGGAGATTGCCCACCGTAGTGATAAACACCGCAAGCGCCGTAAGATTGAGCAGTTAATTATAGATGAAATTACCTTCGTTGTTTCGGGAATAGTCGCTCTATCAACATTCTGGCTCTTGGTTCCTCAGCCTACTCTAGGCGTAACAATTTTGACCTGGATAGAACTCTTACTCTTGATTGTATTGGGAGTCGAAATATTTATCTATGCTGACTTGGCAAAAGGGCGCTGAGAGGGGGAGAGGGGGAGATGGGGAGAAGGCTTTAGGAATCCTCATGCAATCAGAAAATATAAGCCTTAAATGCACAGTAGCTTAATCCCACCTTAAATAATAAGTAATAAATAACAACAAAAACACTTATTACTTATTACTTATTACTTATTACTTATTACTTAATCCATTAGTGACCAATTATTTCCGGCACCAGATGAGCCATAGACTTATCCAAACGAGCACCGTGAATTTGTACCACACAGGAAGCCATGTAGTTGCCCCAACGAGCCGCCTTAGCTGCACTGAAACCGTTAGTCAGTCCAAACATGACACCACCAGCAAAGGCATCGCCAGCACCAACAGTATCTTTAGCATGCACAGGGAATCCAGATACACTGCTAACCTGTTGATTTTGCACCACTAGGCAACCATTAGCACCATCAGTGATAAAAGCAGTATCAACTAGCTGACCAATTTTATTAGCGCACTCTGTCAAAGATTCTAATTCACAGAAGCGGCGCACTTCATCAGCATTGCAGAAGAGTACATCACAGTAATCAGAAACCAATTTGTGGAAATCATCAGCAAAACGATCCACTAAGAAGGAATCAGAGAAGGTAAAAGCCACCTGAACTTGATTGCGCTTGGATTGCTCCATAGTTTCAACGCAAGCTTTCCTTGGACTCTCTGCATCCCAAAGATAACCTTCAACATAGCTGTATTGACAGCGACTGAGTAAATCCACATCGATATCTGTAGGAGCCAAGGTGGTTGAAACTCCCAAATGAGTACACATAGTACGCTCAGCATCCGGAGTCGTCAGCACTAGGCAGGTACCTGTAGAACCAATGTGATTGGAGGCTGGATGGACATCAAAGCGAATCCCCGCCTCAAGTAAATCCTGGCGATAGAACTCACCATTAGTATCATGAGAAACTTTGCCTGAATAGAAGCCTTTACCGCCACTTTGCACTATGGCAATCATGGTATTGGCAGCGGAACCACCTGATCCTAGTTCTAGGGAATGGTGCTCTAATTTGTGCAAGAGTCCAGCCTGTTTTTCTGCATCCATCAGAGTCATAGAACCCCGATTCAAGTCATGTTCCTGGATAAAATTATCTTCTACTAATGCCAGGATATCTACCATGGCATTACCTACACCAAAGACATCGGTTGACTTGGAGTTGTTATTATTTTCTGTCATAAAACCGTTGATGATCCTTTGTTGACGCCAATCTTGGATTAAAGATGCCCCTCTAAGCAATTTTGGAAAAACTTAAGCCAGGGTGAACTTTCGCCCCTGGCTTAAAAAGCCCAAGCAATGATAACAAACCTTAGCCTTCTGCTGCCGACTCCTCGGAGTTTTCTGAGGTAGCTACGGCTGGAGCCGCAAGACTGAGTACAATCCTCTCCGCATCTTCCTTGGCAGAGAGGCCCTCTGGCAAGACTAACTCATGGACATGAATGCTATCTCCAATGCCCAGATTAGAAATATCAACATCAATTGCCTCTGGGATCTTCTCAGGATCACATTCGGCATTGATTTCTGTCATCAGCTGTTCTAATATACCGCCTGCTTTGACCCCTGGTGCATCTCCTTTCAGTGTGAGCGGCAAGGTGACACTGACGCTATCTTGAGATGCCATCGAGAAGAAGCTGAGGTGATATAGTTGATTCTTCCAAGGATGAGTTTGTACTTCCCGCAGCAGAGCTTTTCCTTTCCAGGGAAGTTCAGGAATATTCACCTGAATCAGTGTGTGATTAACATCGGCTTTTTTGAGCAGTGTTTCCGCTGTTTTCTGGTTTATAGTCAGTGGGACAGATTCAGTACCCTGATGACCGTAGAGAACAGCAGGTATTTTACCAGACCGACGTAAGGCTCTGGGATTAACGCCTTCGGGTCGCTTTTGACATTCAACTGTAACTTCCATGGCAGTAACTTTTCAAGGGTTTTCAAGTTTGGGGACTAGGGATTTAAGGAGGGGGGGATTTTGTTTCTAACTTGTCTTCCCATGATGAACTACCCCGCCTCATAGGAGGACGGGGTTTCAAAAACCCTATGCTCCGGAGAGGACTTACTGGGTTTTGGTTGAGTCGATGGGAAGTATTATCCTCCGCACCTCTGAGTTAGATCCGGACGTGCGCCTTTCGGAGCATCCGGCTCCCGACATTCTTAGCCGTAGCTTTGCCCCTATGGTGTAATTGGTGG
>JAAHGS010000331.1 GCA_010692645.1 Symploca sp. SIO2E9 | reverse complement strand
TTCAATTTGTTTCCTCCTCTCCCTGTCTCCGCGTCTCCTCCTCTCCCTGTCTCCGCGTCTCCTCCTCTCCCTGTCTCCGCGTCTCCGCGTCTCCGTGTCTCCGCGTCTCCGCATCTCCTCCTCTCCCTGTCTCCCTGTCTCCGCGTCTCCGCGTCTCCTCCTCTCCCTGTCTCCGCGTCTTTATTCCTCTTTACCTGGTAAAGGATAATTTTGAATTAAAAAAGCCTTAGCCTCCGCCTCATCTTTAATCTCTCCATCCAATGTCGCCGCTAACAAAGCATCCAGAATTTCTCGATATTTTTTACCTGGTTTATATCCTAATTTTTTTAACTCATTACCATTAATTGGAGCCTGAATATTACTCCATTGGGTAAGATACTGCCAGATTGTGCGCCTTACAAATCTCGGACTCTGTACGGCAATTAAAGCTAAAGTCGGTAACTTATACTCGCGTAATAAGTGAAAGACTTCACTAGGACGTTGAGACTGCGGTATAACCTCAAGTAATTTTGCTTGTAACCCTGTCAGTTGCTGGAGTCTCTCAATACTGTCAATTGGCAACTGTAAATTCTTAGCAACCTTACTGCGTTCTGCGGTAACTAAATCAGCAATTAAAACTTCTAAACGCATCTGCCAATGCTTGAGACTATCTTGAGGATCAAACCTCTGTAACCATCGATCTAACAAACGTACTCGCCACCATAACTGCTCATCTAATTTGAGATGAGGATGAAGACAGCGCAGTGCTCCTAAAAATGCCAGTAACTGTAGAGCCCTTTTCCAATAAGGCGCTTGCAAAATATATTTTAGTTCCGCCTTCAGTCGCGTTTGCAGTGCTGGAGCCTTACCATTTTTTGCCAAAGATTGCTCGTAAACACCGCTATCGAGAGCATACTTAATATAACCCTCAGTCTGGGGTTCAATTTCAAATCCCAGCCTGACAGCAAAACGCACTGCTCGATAAATCCGGGTAGGGTCTTCAATAAAGCTATTGGCATGTAATACTCGAATTAAACGCGATCGCAAATCGAGCCAACCACCAAAGAAATCTAACAGCAGTAAATCACCACTGCTAGTAGCAGTCAGTCGCAGCGCCATGGCATTAATGGTAAAATCTCGCCGATAAAGGTCTTGACTAATGGAACTAGCTTCAACTTCCGGATTAGCAGCAGGGTAGGGATAAAACTCAGTACGGGCAGTAGCAATATCTAACCAAAGAGAACCCAAGACTGGGTGATTGTGCCATAACAAAGCCGCAGTTTGAAAAGCACCGTGAATTTCGAGGCGAGCATGAGGATAAATTTTCCGCAGAGCCTTAGCCAGTTTTACCCCAGCCCCAGAATCTGCTGAATTATGAAAACCATCTACTACTAAATCAATATCCGCTAGCAGCAAACTATCACTAGCCCCTGCCAGTAACAAATCTCGTACCGCACCACCTACTAAATAGAGATGCCAGCCTCGCTTTTGAGCTTCTTGGGCAGCCTTAACGAGTAATTCCCACAGCGACGGTGCCAACCGATGCTGAAGTTGAGCCAGAGTAGAGATTCCCCTCTCCCCCTCTCCCCCTCTCCCCCTCTCCCCCTCTCTTCCTCCCTGCTCCCCTGCTATTTCTTGATGCATTTGCCGCAAGACATCAGTGCGGGTAACAATTCCCAGTAACTGTCCATCTTCAAGAACTGGTAAACGTCCAATATCGTAAGTTACCATTAGTGACTGAATCGAAGGTAGAGAGGTTTCAGGGGTAATTGTTTTAATCTCCTTAGTCATGTAACCTTTAACTGGAGCATGACCAAAACCGTGGTGTAGGGCTAAATCAAGGTCTCGCCGTGAAACAATCCCCACTAACTGGTCTGTTTCATCCACTACCGAAAGTCCCGAATGACCATAGCGTAGTAGAACTCTCTGAGCCTCCCTAATCGTAGTTTCAGGGCGAATTGTGCGTACTGGCGATGACATTAACTCCCGTGCGCTTAGGGGTTGAGGAACTTGCTCTTGAAGTTGCTTAACCATCTGCTCTATGATTGCCAGAGGATCAAAGCCTCGTAGAGTCGCTGACGCTGCCTGGGAATGCCCACCGCCACCTAGGGGTTCAAATAACTTATTCAAATTTGTCCCTTGAATACGGGAGCGCCCAATCACTACTAGGCGGGCTCGGGAATTGGAAATGTCTACTAGTTGAGTGGTTGTTAAGGATTGTTCTTCAACAGCTGCACAATCGTCATCAACGCCCCGATACTCAGCTGCCAAAAGCAAAGCATCACTTTCTGTAATCTCAACCAGTCGCGAAACTAGGGCAGATAACCCAGGCACATAATCTTTGGTTTTGAGTATTACCCAAGAAATGGCATAGCCCAAATAAGTTTGCGTCCGCAAATTTTCTAGGGCTAACTGTAATAATCTTTGTAATTGGACAGAAAGACCTGGATCAACATAAGCAGCAATTTGGCGCATAGATGCTCCCTGCTGCATTAACCAGGTTAAAGCTGCAGCATCCCGCGCTGTCGTGATTTCAAAAGTGAGTGAACCAGTATCAACGTGAATACCAAGGGCCATCACTGTTGCCTCAGCCGTTGTCAGCTGGATTGAGTTTTGTTGCAACTGCTCGACAATCAGAGTAGTCGTCGCCCCCACTGGCTCAATCTGAGTGTGAGTAGCGTTAATATCAGCCTCAGCATCCAGATGATGATCGTAGACCTCAATTGATTGTAACTGAGGAAGGTCTAACCACTGAGCAGCCTTACCCAAGCGATTACGTTTTTGAGTATCTACCACCACCAACGAATGAATCTGTTGTGAGTTGACAGCACGACGCTCAATCAAGGCATACTCATCCCGATGCAAAGCCAAAAAATCTCGAACAGCTGGGTGAGCCCCACCAGTGAGCACAACCTTAGCACTAGGGTTGAGGAGAGTAACCCCTACTGCTGCTCCCAAAGAGTCAAAATCAGCGGTTGTATGACACAAAATCAGATCCATAGGTTAACAGCCTTTGGCTGGGGAGATGGGGAGATGGGGGGAGGGGGAGATGGGGGGATGGGGAGAGGGGGAGAGGGGGGGAGGGGGAGAGGGGGGGGAGG
>JAAHGS010000330.1 GCA_010692645.1 Symploca sp. SIO2E9 | reverse complement strand
TATTTTCTATCCACCCGGTGTTGTTGACAACTAAATCTTAATTTTAGGAGTCTTGCTCATAGTTTTTTCACTACACCCTACACCCCACACCCCACACCCTGTATCGACTTTAACCTGCTTGTCACCCCGTGAGGGGTAGGAGGCTTGAAAAAGGAGGATTGATTGCCTGAATTACAAAGATTGGTTGTAGCGCCAACACAATGCCAAAAGCAGCAGATTTTTTTGACAGAAGCGCAACAGCATTATTTGTGTAGGGTATTGCGTCTAGGTGCTGGCAATCGCTTTATTGCTATGGATGGGCAAGGCGGTTGGTATGTTAGCGAGATCGAGGCTAGTCTTACTACGGCAACGATTATTGAATCCCTCTATGTGCAAACTGAGCTGCCGATAGCGTTGACTTTGATGGCAGCTATGCCCAAGGGAAGTGGGTTTGAACAGATTGTGTCTCAGGCAACGGAGTTGGGTGTTAGTTGTATTCTTCCTTTAAAGAGCGATCGCACTTTACTTAATCCCAGTCCTCGGAAACTTGAGCGCTGGCGACGGCTTGCCCAAGAGGCGGCGGAACAGTCGGAACGTCAGGTGGTGCCAACTATTCTCGATCCGGTTAATTTTACTACTGCTATTGAGCAAACTAAAACTTTAGATGCTTATTGCTATATTTGTGTGGCTCGTGGTGAAGTTCCTCACCTTCTGAGTTGTTTACTAGATAGAGATTTATTATCTAAAACTGCTCAGCTTTCTCCTCCTCAACTACTATCCGTTGTAATTGCCACTGGACCAGAGGGTGGTTGGAGTGATGCAGAAGTTAAGTTTGCCAAGGCAGCCCAATTTCAGATGGTTTCTTTGGGCAGTCGTATTCTCAGAGCTGTTACTGCTCCTATAGTTGCTCTGTCTCTGGTAGCATCAGTTTTTGAAAATAAAATCTGTGTTTAAAATTTCACTATTACTTTTGCTACATTGTTGCCATTTTCTTAGCGTCAAATTCAGATTATTAAGTAATATTATAAGTCCTAATTTTTTTTGGGAAAAGGGTTGTGTTAATAAAAGTAATGTGGTAGCTTAATGCTGTTACAACTGTAACCCAGAAAAAAAAGCCAGCCTGAGTAAGTTAACAGCTAACAGGCTGGCTCTGGCTCCCTAAACAACAAAGGAGACAATTTAATTATGTCTTATCGAGACCGACTCAGGCCGTGGGCTATAGCCCGTCTCTTGCACAACAAGCTGCAATGGTCAATTATTGACCGCTATCGCACCAAATCAGATGCTGAAGGACATCTCAATTGGTGGCGTGAACATGTCCCGGATACAAAATATGAAGTGATCTGGGATTTACCCAAGGATAAGTAATAAGTAATAAGTAATAAGTAATAAGTGACAACAAGAACATTTATTGCTTATTACTTGTTGATTGTTCATTTCATTATTTCTCCCCCTCTCCGCGTCTCCGCGTCTCCCCATCTCCCCCTCTCCCCATCTCCCCCTCTCCCCATCTCCCCCTCTCCCCATCTGCTATGACTACTCTATTTCAATCTCTTAAACCTGCTCAGAAATTCCG
The DNA here is from genome assembly GCA_010692645.1 of Symploca sp. SIO2E9. Lineage (GTDB taxonomy): Bacteria > Cyanobacteriota > Cyanobacteriia > Cyanobacteriales > Coleofasciculaceae > SIO3C6. The sequence goes on along the minus strand of JAAHGS010000330.1, from coordinate 1,674 downwards.
CATCAGTATTGGTGATATTGCGAGAATGCTAAGGATTCCCCAGCACTTGATTGTGCGTGTTGAATGTTGGGCTTATGTCGTTTTTGTACATCGCCGTGATGTGGGCGGACAATTCATCAGTTATCGGAAATTAGAACAGTGGAAAAATGCTGTTGCTTGTCAGATTCAGAAATGTTCAGATATACCACAATTGCAGAAGTTGCGGCTAGATATTATCAAAGACTACCGTAAGCACAAAAAGCAATATACCAAAGAAAGTCGCCAATTTTTACGCCAAATCAGGCTTCAACGCTGGAACACTCTTCGACAAAAACTGGCGATCGCAAACAACAGCTCTACGATCGCCTAGTTGCATTTACTCGGAATAAATGACAAAAATTTGAAAGGATTTTTAGCGATGGTACGAGAGAAGTGAGATACAAAGCGAGAGATTATTTTTGGCAGGTGTCGTCATTTCCTACCAGAAATTTTGTTCTGATGATGGTTCAGGGAGTAATTGAGAAGAGGATGAATTAATTTGGTTCCAGGGCTTTTCTGCAGGTGCCAATTGAGATAAATTTTCTTCTGCCGAGACATGAGAGCTACCAATCTCAGTTGTATCGTAGTTTGGTAATATAGATACTTCGGTTTTCTCTAAATCGTTTTGTTGATTAGGAATTAAGAGAAAATCTTCTTCTTGGAAGCCATAACCTCTATCTTTCCTATCTTCATTCTGATTAAGAGAATTATTGACATTTGCTGATACTTGTATATTCTCATTGATTAATCCTGTCAGGATGTCTTTTTCTTCAGTATGACTATCATCTATATTGGGCTGTGTAACAACAAATAATTCACCAGAATTATTTGTTGCAGAAATTGGCGTGAAGCTTATTTCTGTAATCGCTCCACTAGTAACTAAATTGACATCAACTCTAGCAACTGATTCATTATTAATAAGTATTCTTTGTAAACCATTGTCACCTAGGTTAGGAATTTCATAAGTGTTCAGTTCGTTACCCTCAAGATCGTAAGTGATAATCGAACCGGATTGATTGCTATCAGCATCCAAGATTTCAATGTAATCAATATTAACGGGGTTTTCCCAATCAAATCGTAGTGTACCTCCTGTAGCGTTATCGTCTGGATCGGTTGAATCGCCGTCTTCAGATATGATTAGAATATTATTTTGGGCACGGCTATTTTCACCAGGCTTATTTGCTTCACCGCCTGTACCTTTTCCGCTACCACCAAATGCTTGGTTTGGTGTTCCCAAGTCAAAATCACCTCCTGTCGGCTCATTGCTATTGAAGAGCATGGCACCGAAGGGATGAGAAGGAGTGGATATAGTTATACCGAAATTTTGGTATTGATCATTTATTACTGTACCTGGGCTTAAGCTATTTCCAGAACCATCCGTTTCAAAATCTAAGACAATACTCGAATTGTCAGGTTCTGGAATAACTGGATTGTCAGGTTCTGGAATAACTGGATTGTCAGGTTCTGGAATAACTGGATTGTCAGGTTCTGGAATAACTGGATTGTCAGGTTCTGGAATAACTGGCTCCTCAGGTTCTGGAATAACTGGATTGTCAGGTTCTGGAATAACTGGATTGTCAGGTTCTGGAATAACTGGATTGTCAGGTTCTGGAATAACTGGATTGTCAGGTTCTGGAATAACTGGCTCCTCAGGTT
>JAAHGS010000033.1 GCA_010692645.1 Symploca sp. SIO2E9 | reverse complement strand
TTGAGTAGATAAAAAATGACATATTAGAAATTTTTTAGTTAATATAGCAGCTATAAATAGGCAAGCTTCAGAGACGGCAGGTGTTAAGGCAGATTTATCGGTGGCTGCGGGGATGGTTGCGGCGATTGTTGGAAACTGCTTCCTCTAGGCAGAAAATTCGCCGTCTTCCTAATCGCCAATATCAACGTAATCTTGAATATCAACAGCTATTGGAAAAGCTGCTAGCTGGGGTAAGTCAGGGTTGGAATCAAGCCCTGGTATTGGAGCATTTGGGCAGTCGTGTTGATGACAGGTTTTTTAGAGCTTGGCTGCGTGACTATGGTGGAAGGTTAAGGCAATTGCCAGAGGCAAATCATCAACTGGCGTGGCAACTGGTGCGCTTGAGTCGTGTAGGTTGTGGGGAAATAGGGGAAATTGCGGCGGAAATTGGCAGGGATTTGCTCTCGAAACCTGCTATAGAGGATGAGGTAGGGGCGGATTTAGGGAAAAATCCAATTAAATCACAGGCAGCTGGCGTAAAGCTGACTCCAAATACTGGTGGGGAAAGGAAGGGTTTGGGAGAAGAGGGAGATTTACAACACGAGACAGCGCCTCAATCTGCCCCAACAATTTCTCTGAGTAAGGCTGATATTGATCAAGCAGAGGCATGGTTTAACCAAGGCTATCAGCAAGCCATTGAAGGGGATTTTCTCGCTGCTGTCGCCTCCTACGACAAAGCACTGCAATTTAAACCTGACTACCACCAAGCCTGGAACAACCGGGGCTTAGCGCTGTATGATTTAGGCTTATTAGAAGAAGCGATATCTTCTTATGACCAAGCTTTGAATTTTCAACCTGACTTCCTCCAAGCTTGGAACAACCGGGGCTTAGCGCTGCATGATTTAGGCTTATTAGAAGAAGCGATATCTTCTTATGACCAAGCTTTGAATTTTCAACCTGACTACCACCAAGCCTGGTACAACCGGGGCTTAGCGCTGTCTGATTTAGGCTTATTAGAAGAAGCGATATCTTCTTATGACCAAGCTTTGAATTTTCAACCTGACTACCACCAAGCCTGGTACAACCGGGGCTTAGCGCTGTCTGATTTAGGCTTATTAGAAGAAGCGATATCTTCTTATGACCAAGCTTTGAATTTTCAACCTGACTACCACCAAGCCTGGTACAACCGGGGCTTAGCGCTGTCTGATTTAGGCTTATTAGAAGAAGCGATATCTTCTTATGACCAAGCTTTGAATTTTAAACCAGACTTACACCAAGTCTGGTACAGCCGGGGCAATGCGCTGTATAAATTAGGCTTATTAGAAGAAGCGATATCTTCTTATGACCAAGCTTTGAATTTTAAACCAGACTACCACCAAGCCTGGAACAACCGGGGCAATGCGCTGTATAAATTAGGCTTATTAGAAGAAGCGATATCTTCTTATGACCAAGCTTTGAATTTTAAACCAGATTTACACCAAGCCTGGAACAGCCGGGGTTTAGCGCTGTATAAATTAGGCTTATTAGAAGAAGCGATATCTTCTTATGACCAAGCTTTGAATTTTAAACCAGACGATGACGAAGTCTGGTACAGCCGGGGCTTAGCGCTGTCTGATTTAGGCTTATTAGAAGAAGCGATATCTTCTTATAACCAAGCTTTGAATTTTCAACCAGACTACCACCAAGCCTGGAACAACCGGGGCTTAGCGCTGTATAAATTAGGCTTATTAGAAGAAGCGATATCTTCTTATGACCAAGCTTTGAATTTTAAACCAGACTTACACCAAGCTTGGCTAAACCGAGGTATTGCAGCAGGAGAATCCCCTAACTATAATCCCCAGGCTGCTATCTTCTTGCGGCGACAATTCCCCGCCTCAACCCCTCTGCTGCCAAATCCCGCCCTGACTCAACGCAGCTATAAAGGAAAGTTGCTATCTTTCCAAGAGGGCTTGAAGCATTGCCCCCAATCCACCCACCCCGAAGGCTGGGGAATGTTACATCTATGTATAGGTAATGCTCACTATTTCCAAGGGCGCTGGGAGCGAAATTACCGTGAATATTGGTATCAAGCTGTAGACGAGTATCACCAAGCCTTAATCACCCTGACGGCAGAAACCTTTCCTGAATTACATCTAGAGGTTTTACAAAAGCTGATTCCCGTCTTATTTGGCTTAGGTAGAAACACTGAGGCGAAGCAATGGCGGCGAGAGGGTTTAGAAGTATGGCGACAGCTACTCAATAGCCAAAAGACTTCTTTCCAGAAAAGGCGACTGGAAGCCAAATTTATCAGCTTTTCCCAGATAGAAGTTGATGTTTTAGTTGAAGACGGCGAATTAGTACAAGCATTAGAAGCTGCTGAGAGGCATAAAAATCGCTACCTCACCTGGATACTGAATGCCCAAAAGGAAAATATCCTCAGCCCCAGCTATGCCGAGATTCAACAACTGCTCAATCCCACCACTGCTATTGTCTATTGGCATCTGAGTTCCTTTGCCCTCAATACTTTTATTATCAAAAACCAATCCACTAAACCCATTGTTATTAAACCATCCCTCCCCAACTCTTCCTCAACTTCGGAAGAGTTAACAGGGATTCAACAGTTAGAAGCGTGGGTAAATAACTGGGATAGACAATATCAGGATTATCGCAGCAGTAAGGAAAAGGCTGATTACCCTCTTGCTCCCTCTATAAAAAGGGAGGTTGGGGGGAATCTTCCTCCATCCTGGCGCGATTCCCTACCAGAAATGCTCAAACAACTAAGGGATATTCTCGATATCCCAGCTATTTTGAGCGCGATTAAGAATGAATCCATCCAAAATCTGATCTTGATTCCTCACCGCGACTTGCACCGCTTCCCCCTCCATGCCCTATTTCCAGATAACTTCACTATCACCTATCTACCAAGCGCTCAAATTGGCATAAATTTACGACAACAGGGAGATGGGCTTACGGGTGCAAATGACTGTAGACAAACTACCGTACCTCTACTAAGCGTTGAACACCCCAACAGCGAAGACTTAGAAATATTACCCTATGCTGAAATTGAATCAGCTGCTATTATCCAGCTATTCAATAATCACACCCGCATTGTAGGTAATAACGCTGAGAAACAGAGGGTTGTAGATACATTGCAGGCAAAATCTCTAAAGAATGGGCATAGTATTTTTCACTTTACTGGACATGGAGACTATAACTTTCAGCGTCCCAAACAATCTGCCCTCGCCCTCAGCGGCAAAGATAAACTAACCTTAGAGGAAATTTGCCAGCTAAATCTCAGTGGTTATCAGCTAGTCAACCTTGCTGCCTGTGAAACTGCCCTCACTGGCAAGCAAACCATCGACGAGGAATATGTCGGTTTAGTCAGTGCTTTTCTCTATCATGGTGTTACTAATGTAATTAGTACCCTATGGACTGTGACTGACTATGCCAGTAGCTTGCTGATGATTTACTTTTACTGGCAGCTTAAGAAAGGTAAATCACCAGCTGTTGCCCTTGCCAAGGCGACAAAATGGCTCCGGAATCTTACTGACTATAAACTGGAAAGAATGTACAAGGTAATCGAACAACTGATCATTGCCAGACTACCGCCAGATGAAAAACCCCTCCTTCCCCACCTCAGAAACGAACTATTGCGAATCCAGAACATGGAATTATCGCAAAAGAAACAGAAGCTTTTTGAAAAACCCTACTATTGGGCAGCTTTTACTATTACTGGTAGCAGGATTTAAGTAATAAGTAATAAGTAATAAGTAATGAGTAATGAGTAATGAGTAATGTCTTTTACCGTGGAAGTTATAGCTACTTGTACCGCCCAGAAATCAATTTCTGGGCTAATACCAAAAGTCCATTAACAGGGACTGGAATCAATGTAGAATCAGCGTTTAGTTATCTTTTAGATGACTTAAGCTATTAGCATGGGGTTTGAACCTCAGGCGGGTGAATAGATTGGTGCTTATTGCTTGGTTAAAGTGGGGAATCTAACCCAGATTAATTCCGAATTCGTTTTAAATTGATAATTTACTATGCAACCTTCAGATATAATTACTCTTCGAGCTTTCTTGGCTGCTTTATCTCAGCTGGATGAACCTCTACCTCCCGATATCCAAACTAGGTTAAATGAAATTGCTCAAGCTCTCACTATGGATCCAAGTAATTTGGTTAACCTGGATGTAATTGCCCAGAGTTACCAACCTTTAGATACTGTTTACCAACAAGAGCTTACTGCTCTCAAAACTGAAGCTAGAGAAAGGAATAAAGGCTCGAAACCACCTCCATTATCAAACAAACCGACTAAAGAACTGACCAATGCAGCAATCGATACTTTTAATGCCAGTGACTCAGTTGCCGCTGCTAAAGCCAAACAAAATATCCTGACAAGGATTTGGCAAAATATCCTACAACGGATTCAGCAGTTTTTCTCTGGCAACACATAAAATGTCTGACAAGATTATTTATCCCACTATTGATTTATTCCTATATGACTTAAAGGATGGCTTGGGGGAAGACGAAGAAAAAATTAACCAAAACTGCCAGCAATTCTGTCATAAAATCTACGGAGATTTAGACGAAGAAAACTTTCAGGAAAAGTACAAGCAAATCAAGAAGCATAAAAATATTCAAGCAGATGTTATCGAATTACTAGAAACGCAAGTTAGGGATTTTCCCTCACCTCTAGATGGCTACTACTATCCTCTACAACTTGGTGACACCTACGCTCTCCAGGTTGACTACTCAGGTAAACTAGAGGCTGACGGTAAACCCAACGACGATGAACAAGACCTCAATAATAAACCCTTCCAGAAACTAAAAGAAGGAATAAAAGAATATATCTTTCAGCAAGCAGGGACAATTGGTCAAACCTGGTTACTGTGGGGCAAGTTAACAGAGAATAAGCAAGATGATGAAATTGAGAAAATTGCCCAGGAATGTTACACACAAGTTGTCAGTAACTACGACTGGAAAAGGGATTTTATCGGCAAGGGCAGTTTATTAGGCGGCACAGTATTTGAGTTGTGGTATTGCCCAGAAAACTTGGGTTTATCAGGGAAGGAGTTTTGGAAAAAATTTAGACAGGAAAGCCATCATATTTTAATCTGGCTATTTCCCTATAACCAAAGCCCAGATAAAATGAGAAAGACTGTCAAAGCACTCTATTATGACTTGCAGCGCTTATGGCAATACCGCCATAAAATAGTTTGGGCATACTATCAAAGCCGCTATCAAAAATCTCTACTTAAACAAGAATACGTTGAAACTCAACCTGCCATTTATCAAGCTAGCCAGTTACCTAAAGAGCTGCAAACTAACAGCTTGAAGTTAAGTCAACTACAAGAAATTCTGACAACTAACCTAATCAACCTCTCAGATTATACCATTGCCTTAACCTCTCTAGAGAATCTCAGCCACACCATTAAAGTCAACCTGGAAAACTACCAATTTCGCTTAGAAAATCTCAATCAACATTATTCAGGTAGCAAATTAGAATTCCTCAAAGAATTCAGTAGCGAAACCTATGCCCAAAAATATCAGCGGCAACTACAAACAGACCATGCTAGTCTCTCCCCAGGATTAACCCTACTGCAAAACCTAAATAGTACCATTCAAGGCATCATTGAACTAGAGCAAACTAAAAGCGATCGCGCCCTAAATAATACCATCGCCGTTGCCGGTTTCGGACTGGCAACCAGTGGCATTGCCGTTACTATTCTGATTGAACAATATCCACCTCCCAAAGAAACCCTTTTCCTACAAACCAGAGCCTTTTGGGGAAGTCTACTGGCTGGTGCGATCGCTGTTATAATCCTCTGGGGATTCTTGCGCCTAATTCGCCGTTGATAATTAGGGCTTGCTGAATAAGTCTGGTGGTAAGGAGAGGGAGCAGGGAGCAGGGAGTAGGGATTAGGGAAAAGCCAATAGTCCTAAGCCTGATTATCTATGATTAGCTCCGAGATTTTCCTATTAAGTGCAAAGATTTTTAGCCATTGGATGCTATAATCAAGCACTTGTAAGGTTATAACCTCTATGAGGCTAAAAACATAGGAAAAATTAGGGTTTCGAGATAGTTTTGCGTAAGTCCTATTAGAATTTTGCTCAAAATGGATTTGCCAATTATCTACCACCAAGACTACGTTGCCCCTATACCAGAAGGGCATCGTTTCCCCATGCCCAAATTTGGGAAACTATACGAATTGCTAAAACGCGATGGCATCGCCACCGACGAGCAAATCCACACACCAGAGCTTCCCTCAACAGAATGGATTGAGCTAGTTCACACCCCAGAATACGTCCAAGCATACCTGGAAGGCAACCTCGAACCAAAGGCCCAACGGCGCATCGGTTTGCCTTGGAGTCAGGCATTAGTAAAGCGCACCTGTACAGCAGTAGGTGGTACCGTGCTTACAGCCAAGCTAGCACTGAATCATGGTTTAGCTATCAACACCGCTGGTGGCACCCATCATGCTTTTCCCAGTTATGGCTCTGGTTTTTGCATTTTCAATGATTTAGCCATTGCCAGCCGTGTTCTACAGAAACTAGAGCTAGCTAAGAAAATCCTAATCCTCGATCTTGATGTTCATCAAGGAGACGGCACAGCCTGGATTTTTCAAGACGATGAGAGCGTCTTCACCTTTTCGATGCACTGCCAAGAAAATTTCCCCAGTACCAAACAAAAAAGTGACTTAGATGTTCCCCTCTCAGCAGGGATGGATGACGATTCCTATTTGCAAACTTTAGCAAGATATCTCCCAGATTTACTCTGGGCTCTCAAGCCTGATTTAGTACTCTATGATGCTGGAGTTGATCCTCATATTGGAGATCGTTTGGGAAAGTTAGCTCTAACAGATACTGGCATCTACCGCCGCGAGATGCAAGTTTTAAGCACTTGTCTTGCCGCTGGTTATCCTGTTGCTAGTGTAATTGGCGGTGGTTACGCCGACAATATCGATGGTCTAGTATATCGGCATTCACTACTCCATCGCGCTGCCAGCGAAGTTTATCGCCAGTACCTTCTTTAATAGGATAGGAATTGACATCATCCACCTTTAAATCAAAGATTAAAGATTATAGAGGGATCCTAGAAACCAGAAGAAATTCTTATAATTTACAATCGAGGATATAGGATATACAGCAGTTTTGATGTAAATGAGGTAAACAGTTTATCGCTTTGAGGCAGGAGGCAGGAGGCAGGAGGCAGGAGGCAGGAGTAAGATGTACCTCATCAAGGTGGAAAGCGCTGTATGTGATTTATCCCTCTGTTCCCCTCAACAATCCCTAATCCCCATACTAGAGAAACCGTGCTGCTATCAAAAGGCTTTGAAGTTGAGATGTACACTGGCACCCCCCAAGGGGAAATTGTCGGTCTTTCTGATAAGATTGTCGCTTCACTTGATGGATTTGTAAGGGAGCCAGATAGCCGCAATGTGGAATATACTACTGCTCCCTTATGCAGTTATGACCGCCTCTTATGTGCTTTAGTGCGCCCTCGGCGGCAACTGCGAAACTTTTTAGAAAATTTGGGTAATTACACCATAATTCCGGGTAGCACCTTATCTTTAGGAGGAAGCGCTCGCTTCTATCGCTCTGATCCCAACAACCCTTACCACTCCTACATCGAGCAAACTTACGGAACCAAAGTTGTTACTGCTAGCATCCATATTAATGTCGGAATTTCTGATCCAGAAACCCTGATGCGGGCTTGTCGTCTGATACGCACAGAAGCACCACTTTACCTGGCATTGAGTGCTTCTTCCCCCTTTATTGATGGCAAAGCTAGCGGCTATCACTCCACCCGTTGGGGGATCTTTCCTAAAACACCGACTCAAGTACCCTTCTTTGAAAGCCATGCTCATTTTATTGAATGGACTCAAGAGCAACTAGCAGCGGGAACAATGCGCAATGTGCGCCATCTCTGGGCATCCGTTCGACCAAATGGCAATCGAAGACCTTACGATCTCAATCGATTAGAACTCAGAATTTGTGATTTGATTGTAGATCCAATTGCCTTGCTCTCAGTAATGGCATTGCTTGAGGCTCGACTCACTCAGTTACTTGAAGATCCTAGCCTCGATCCGCTAGAGCAAAGTCTCCTCTCTTCCACTAACCGCTCAGCTGAACTAGTTGCCCTGACAGATGCCAATGAGGCTGCCGCCGCTAAATACAGTTTGGATGCTCAACTGAGACATTGGCGGGATGGTAGAAAGATTTTGGCAAGGGATTGGATTGCCGAAATTTATCAAGAGGTGTGGTTGATAGCTAAAAAGAAAGGTTTTAGCTGCTTCCTCTCCCCAGTCAAGAAAATTCTCCGCGAAGGTAATATGGCTCAGCAGTGGTTAAGATTGCACTCCCTTGGTCATGACAGCAGCCAAATCGTTGTACAGGCAATTCAAGAGACAGCACAGCAAGAACAGGAAATGGAAGATAAATTGTGCAATTTGCTGGTAGCCTAAATCTTAAGATTTAGAACAGCTTAGCCTAAAAATAAAAATATCTTATCAGTTGAGGAAAAAAATCTGTGATATGAAAAATCTATAAGCATGTTTTTTCCTAGAGTTGTTACATAAGTAAGTCTGATATATAGACAATACTTAGGCTTGATTGAGGTTTCGTGGCAACAAAATGCTAAAGATGGTTCTGGTTAACCCCCAAATTCCCCCAAATACCGGGAATATTGCTAGAACTTGTGCCGCTACTGGTACAGAGTTACATCTAGTGGGGCCACTAGGTTTTGAGATTAGCGACCGCTACTTAAAAAGAGCAGGGCTAGATTATTGGCCCTACGTTAAACTTCGCTACCATGATTCGTTGGAGGCCTTTCAAAGATTTCACCAGAGTCATGGTGGGCGTTTGATTGGTTTCAGTACTTCTGGAAAATATAGTTATATTAAATTTAATTTTCAGAGCGAGGACTGGCTTTTATTTGGCTCTGAAACTGTTGGTTTACCTCCCCACATCCTAGAATCTTGCGGAGCTACAGTTTTTATACCAATGACCCAACCCAGAGTCCGTAGCCTGAATCTTTCAGTTAGTGCGGCTGTCGGTTTATTTGAAGCCAGGCGTCAGCTCGGTTATTGGGGATAATCCTTTATTTATATATGTAGATTAATGAATTAAATCTCACTGTAATTTAATTAAGACCTCCAATGCTCTCAATGAAAGTCTATTGCTGCTTTGCTTCATGAAGTATGCCTTGAGGATAATTACTCCCAGTAAAATTGGGTTGCTGATTATCGCTACTTCAAGGCAGAGTGATAAGAAATTTCTATGGAAAAATGCAGCCATAGCTCGAAGCTGACAGTATAGTTTTTTCATCCTTAACAGCAGGTATTAAATGCTTCAAACAACCTTCTGGTAAGGAAATCAGAATTTACATAATTGCTCAAAAACCCTGAGTAGTTAGCAAAGAAGTAAGCACAGCTTTCAGAATCTACGGTTGTTGTTTGACCCAGAAATGGCGTAAATTTCAATCTGTGACCTCTGGTTGGCTGCTAAACTATCGATTGCACAGCTCAAGAAATAGCGGGATGTTATGGCAGCATCATCACCAGCAAATAGGTAGAATTTTGTTTGATTTTATAGTCTTCTTCCGGAGTCAAGACTGCCCAGCCAGTATGTTCTATGCAGAAATGGGGGGCAATAGCTGTCTCAAGTTTTACAATGTTTCTGATCTGGTAATTTCTGAGTTTAGGGGCGCTGTAATCTGTTTTTTAGGGTTTTTTAGGGGGAAACTAAGCAATTGTCTCCCCAAAAGAACATTTTTACCTGATCTCTTCAACTTGTCTAAATCAAAAAAGCAGGGTACGCTTGCCTAAGCATAGTGACTGTCTGTGATTTAAATCACACTCGCTTGTGAGTTTTCTCATTGACTGGTAAAAAAAAATTAGTGAACGATTACGCCCGCGTCGAAATACCAGGAGGTCATTGTTGAAACGAAGATTTACGCAAAAGGTCAAACCTGTTCCTTCGTGTACAGCAGACTCTTTTGAGGCGCTATCTAAGCTCTCTTTAGGGAAGCATCTAGCTAGTACAGCAGTGCAAAGTGAGGTAGAGCGCCGCTCTCGAACCTCTGCTGCCATGATTGGATTGGCAATCTCCATGGGTGCCTCTGGCTTGTTGCTGCCTCAGCAAGGCGATGAAGCGATGGCGGTGGAGTCAGCTGTTGCCGAACCCACTTTCACTACTCTTCCAGTTGAGGAGGGTAAGAGTGTCTTGCTACCGTCAGCACCGGCATCACCAACTGCAACTTCACTGCTACCGTCAATGCCCATGGAGCCAGAAGTAAAGGGATACCCAAAACCCAACCCACCTTCTGTGTTTGAACACCAAGTACAAGCAGGGCAGACACTGTGGGGAATATCCAAGACTTATCAAGTTAAGCCGGAAGCAATTGCTGCCTCTAATCAGCTCCAAGCCAATGGGATTCTCCCCATCGGACAAAAACTTAAAATTCCCTCAGTTAATGGCATTGTTGGCAAACTGAAATCACCAGAGAATGCAGTTACACTCTCGCACTCACCGGAGCTGAACCTAACTCAGCAGCAGACATCTGACTCGATATTGACATCAACTCAACCAAAAACTGGAGGTTCCCTCACAGTTCCTGGCAATATCAACGACCTATTAAAGGCGAGACAAGACTTTGCTCTCAATCGATTAAAACAGCAGAGTCAGCGTTTAAATAAAAGCCTGACTCAGTTTAGGTCTCAGGAGCCTAGCAATTTACCTAAGCTGACAACAGTATCGAGTTCAGCATTAGCAGATACCCAACCTGCATCCCCTACAAATTTCCATCCTGAGGTCTTCAAATCTCAAGATGTAACTGTAGCAGAATCTCAAGTGATCGAGAGCGAGTATCCAGACAAAGTACAATTACCAGCAATTTCATCGCCATCGACTGCTAAACCAGAGTCCGTAGTACTCCCAACACTCTCGCCTGAGAGTTCGGTATCGCTGGCGATAGCACCAGCAACTACAACAAAAACTAACCTAGCAACTCTTCGGGTCATAACTCCAAAAACAGCAACTAAATCACAACTGGACCAGCCCTTCGCTATGGAGATAGCAGCTGAAGTGCCAGAAGTAAACTCTTATAGAGTCAAACCAGGAGATACAATTTATGCGATCGCTCGTCGCTATGGTTTGTCTGATTCAGAACTAATCCGGGCTAATGAGCTAACTAATCCCAATTTGATTACGATTAATCAACCACTGAGGATTCCGGTAGCCAAAGCTACTGTTGTTGAGAATAGAAAAGCCCCATTAGCACCTAGCATTAAATCCCAGTCTGAGACTTTGGTAGCGACAAAAGAACTCTCAGGTCTTGGGTTACCAACTGCTTATGTTTCTACTGTGCCAGAACCGGTCACACCTGTTTTAGCTAAACCGCAACTGCCTCAAAGAAGTCCGGTGAGAGCAGAGTCTGCTTCTGTGCTGGCTCTACAATCAACAACAACACCATCGGCTGATACAAAGTCAAATCGGTCTGCTGGCTCTAGTTACAATGCCCATATTGAGCAACTGAGAGCTGACATTCTCAAGGTGCGAGACGGATATCAGCCAGAAACTACAACTGCTCAAGCTAGCAAGCCCCTCAGTGATGAGGAACCGATAAGAGTACGCCTACTCAAGGTGCGAGACGGATATCAGCCAGAAACTGCAACTGCTCAAGAGAGCGAACTGAGAAATGTTGAGGTTTCTAACCAACCCACGACAACAGTTGAGAGTTCGGAGAGTAAATCTACATTCTCAAGGGTTAATCGAAATCATGGTGTTAGATCCGATCAAGAAGCTTTATCAACAGAGCTTAATAGGCAAAGGCAACAGCAGTTAGCCCGAAATGCTCCGATCATCATCGAAGTACCTAAACCTTCCCCAAGACTTCAACTAGAGAGGTTGCGGCGGCAGCCAGCAGCTCCACAGGATTCAATTGAAATCAAAGTTCCTCCGCCGGAAAGGCAAGTGGCAACTGCCTCAACACCAGCAGGACGCTACAACCCGATGATCAATGTGCCTGTAGGAGAAATGGTTTCTCCTGAACTGCCTCCGCTTGCGCCTCCGGATATGTACCTTCCAGATAGCCCCAGCAGGTTTAACGGATATATCTGGCCTACTAGGGGCGTTTTAACCTCAGGTTATGGTAGGCGTTGGGGAAGGATGCATAAGGGAATTGACATTGCTGCTCCCATTGGTACGCCGATTGTGGCAGCAGCGCCTGGAGTTGTGGTCTCCGCTGGCTGGAATTCTGGTGGTTACGGCAAAATGGTGGAAATCAAGCATGCTGATGGCAGCCTAACCCTATATGCTCACAACAACCGGATTCTGGTGCGTCGTGGGCAACAAGTTAGCCAAGGTCAGCCAATTTCGGAGATGGGCAGTACTGGTCGCAGCACAGGTCCCCACTTACACTTTGAAGTCCATCCCAAGGGGCGAGGAGCTGCTAACCCAACGGCTTACTTGCCCAAACGATAGTTTATCTCCCACCGCCAATTGCTCGGTCAGTATGGCGGTGGATTCTTGCTGTGGGAGCGTCCGCAGTTCTCCTTTAGGGACTTCCAAATAAAACAATATCCCATTGAGGAGATGAGGGGATGGGGGGATGGCTTGGGGAGAAGATTCTTTACGTCATATTTCCAAGTAAATTAGATAATTTATTTCTTGGAGTTCCCTTAACAATCGGAGCAGCTCAGAGAACTCTAGAATGTTGCCATCAAGGGCATTTACATGTTAAATTAGTGGAAGTGAGTATAACTTTGGCTCAGTAGCTCAGTAGGTCAGAGCAGGGGACTCATAAGCCCAAGGTCGACAGTTCAAATCTGTCCTGAGCCATTATCCATAAGCCTTGTTTAGAAAGCTGTTTAGGGAAATGGACGCTTATTTTGAAGCTTGAGTATTACTAAGAAGGCAATTACTCAAGGGGATGGTTCAGATTAGGGGAACTATCAGAGAAATTCGGCATCAGCATTGATGCTGAAATTACCCCTTGGCGCAAGAGTTTAGGGCGCAAATTAGGTCGCGATGAACAGAGAGTTAAGGCTTATTACGGTGCGATTGTATCCGAGATTAAAGCCAAAATTCAGAAAAAGCAACTTTCTGGTGCTGATGAAGAAAAGGAATTAGCCCGAATTCAAGCAACGCAAATGGAGTTAAAGCGCAAAATAACTGACCTCCGCAAGCGATATTCCCTAAGTGTGTCGGCGCGGCTGCATAGCGCGAGGGTCATTTTATTGCAGAGTGTTCACATCAGTGTTGAACTGATCAGGAAAAAGCAGCGGCGCTGTGTAATTGCTGTTTGGAATCCCTATCTCAAGCTCATTGAACCCTTGCGCTGTGAAAAGTCAGGTGTGCCAGTTACTTCGTTTTATCTGAGCGATGAACATGCTCAAATTATCTCTCCAGGAGCTTGGTTCAGTTGACATAAGCTAATCCTTCTTTAACCAGCTTGTGCTATTGCTTGCTCCATTAAACGGAAGCTGATTTTTGATTTCTGTAGACGTTGAAAAAAATCGCCTCATTTTCTAGCTGCAAGTCTTGATTAGCTTGGCAAAGTTCCATGAACCCCTCAGTACTCAGATGGGGGATATTCAAGGTAATGGCGTCTTTAGTCTGCATGAGTAATGCCCAACTCTGTTAACTTAATCATAAATTCTCAAAATCCAAGACAAACCCTGGCAGCACATCTTCACCAGATAGCGTTGCCGGAGACTCCAATACCTCTACCTCCTCTCCTTGTCGATAAATTTCTACTCGCTTAGTTACTGAGTCTATTAGCCAAGCCAAGCGTACTTGGTTATCAATATACTCGTGCATTTTTGCTCTTAACTTTTTGAGGGAGTCACTACTAGAGCGCAATTCGATGATAAAGTCAGGGGATAAGGGAGAAAATTCTTTCTGTTGCTGGCTTGGAGTTAAAGCCTCCCATCGCTGTTTACTTACCCAAGAAACATCTGGCGATCGCACGGCACCATTTGGTAGAGTAAAACCAGTGGAAGAGTCAAAGACAACGCCCAATTGGCTCTGGTCATTCCAGTTCCACAACTTTGCATTTAAACTAGAGTTTTGCTTACCTGTCCAGGGAAATGTCGGAGGCATGATAATAACTTCTCCTGTGGCATCTCTCTCTAGCTGCAAGTCTTGATTGGCTTGGCACAGTTCGATGAAGCCTTCTGCACTTAGATGGGGGATATTCAGGGTAATAGTATCTTTAGTCTGCATGAGTAATGCCTAACTCTGTTAATTCAATCATAAATTCTGAAAATCAAAGACAAATCCTACCGCACATACTCATCAGATAGTGTTGCAGGGGTGAGCGAAAAAAAGAGTGGGGGAAGGAGTAAGCAGACGATCCAGACGCGGAGAATTGAAATTCCAACCAAAATTTCGCTCACCCGTGTTGCAGAAAACTTCAATAACATCATTACATAATAATAATGAACAGGAAACTCAAACTCGTTGTATATATAGCACTTCTCTTTCTTAGTGAGATACAAACTTCTTGGTTTTAGGGAGCAGGGAGTAGGGAGTAGGGAGCAGGGAGTAGGGAGTAGGGAGCAGGGAACAGAACTAGGTGTATGTCAGTTATTCGAGAAACGCTATATTTGAACACATGAACTACATCGAAAAAATAAACCACGTACTCAAACCGGCTGCATCTAACAGTCCATTGGTAGTTGATTTATTTGCCGGATGTGGTGGTTTATCACTTGGTTTTGAGGCACAAGGTTTTGAGACGCACGGCTTGGAAATGGACGCTGATTCCTGTGCGACTTATAGAAGAAACTTAAAAGGTAAATGTATCCAAGTTGTCCTCACCCCAGAAACTGATTTACTGGCTGCGCCTGTATTAATTGGTGGACCACCCTGTCAACCTTTTAGTGTGGGTGGTAAGCAAAAAGGGTTAAAAGATTCACGAGACGGCTTTCCTATTTTTCTTAGTGCTGTCAAAAGGCTTCGCCCTGAGATTTGGCTCTTTGAAAATGTGCGCGGTCTTCTTTATCGAAATAAGTGGTATTTAAATGAAATTACTCAAGTACTTCAGTCCTTGGGTTATGTGATTGAAATTAAGTTACTAAACGCTGTTGATTTTGGTGTTCCTCAAAACCGTCAGCGCTTGATAGTAGTTGGTCATCAAGGAAACTTTAAATTCCCTCAGTTACTAGAGAAAAAAATAAGTGCAGGTGAAGCTTTAGGAGAATTGGCTTTTGAAGCTCCTCCTGAATCTAAATTTCTCACACCTAATATGGATAAGTATGTAGCTAAGTATGAAAAAGCCTCATGTTGCAAACGTCCCCGTGACCTTAATTTAGATAAGCCAGCTCGAACTTTAACCTGTAGGAATTTAGCGGGAGCAACTGGTGATATGCACAGGATTAAATTGCCGGATGGGCGACGAAGGCGTTTACTGTTGAGAGAAGCTGCTCGTTTGCAAAGTTTTCCCGACTGGTTTGAATTTGTGGGTACAGAAACTAGTTGTTTTAATCAAGTGGGTAATGCGGTTTCGCCTTTATTCGCATTTCATCTTGCTGGTATGGTTCGTAATTATTTGGAATCGAGCAAGCGATTGTCTTCAAGTGAGATAGGGAAACCTAGAATTGCTGTACAGCTATCTTTATAATAGTAATAGGCTCGAATCTCTAATCTTTCAAAGGTATATTCACTTCGGTTTGTTCTGCAATTTTGTGAGCCAACTGCTTAAAATCCTCATAGACCTTTTTCACAGCCAAGGTATGTGCCCCAATCGCTCCATCAGCAGGCTTTAAGTAAAACATAGGCTTGTGAGCTTCCTGCGACATAGGCATTAGGCTTTGATAGTTCTTGAGTAAAGCCAGACAATTAGGGTCTTCTGCCACAGAAATATTATTACTAAATGTTTGATCTAAAACATCTTCCTGATAAACTTTTGGGATGCGAGCAATCCAACGGTTGAATGCCTTTACTGGACGGTCTAATCGCGCTGAGTGTTGCAAGACAACGTAACCGACTGGCTGCATGCGTCCTTTGGGCAATTCCAAGTCATCCGCAGGATTCTGTTGGAGTCGATCTTGCCAGTTTTTCCTCCAACGTCGTAAGGTAGGACCAAGGTTACGCAAGCCTTGCAAAGAGAATAAATCCGGTGACATTGGCACCACAACGTAATCTGAGGCAATTAGTGCAGCACGGTTAATTGCTCCTAAGTTAGGTCCTAAGTCTATTAATATGAGATCAGTTTGATGGGATATAGCTGTCTTTTGCATCATTCTCCAAAAAGCTGATATTACCCGAAAGGCACGTTCATCACCATCCATGCACTTAGGCCAGACTTCTGAGAGTTGATCTTCAAAACCCGAAAGTGATAAATCTCCCACTAACAGTGCTAAATTTGTTTCCCACAGTGACTGTTGGTGTTCTACATATTCTAAATGTGGGTTGGCAATATCACCAATGGCTCTAATCAAAGGCTGTACACAACCAAAAATTGTGTAGGGATGATTGCCCTCAGGCCATAGTTCTTCTAAGCGTTCCTCTTCAAGAAAGGCAGATGTTAGATTAGCTTGGGGATCTAAATCAACTGCAACCACACGAAGACCTAGATTGCTGTACATCCATGCCAAGTGGTAGACTAAAGATGTTTTCCCAACTCCTCCTTTGTTATTGAAGAAAGCTATAAATTGAGTATTCATGAGTGTCTCCTAACTGTGACTAGCACATGAGAATCATCTACTACCAATTCTGGGGAGGGATTACCATTTTTCTGCAGGTGCTGTCGTGCTAGTTGAAGTCCTAGTCCAAATCTCTGCACATAACCTAAGTTTTTCATAGCTTCAGCTAGGTGAGGATTTCGATAGTCTGTTACTCCTGGCTGACCAAAATTTTGCTTATTAACCTGACCAAATGGCCCACCAGGATTTTGGATTTCAATACGGTCATTAAACCAGGTAATGCGCACTGGCGCATTTGTAGTTTCGTAATTGCGGTGCATGACGGCATTTCTCGTTAGTTGTTGTAGAGCAACTATTGGGTAATCAGGTTGTTGTAGTTCAACTGGTTGGGCAGTTATATCTGAGGCAATTGAAATATTAATTTGAAGCGTTTCGTCGAGCCTCCGCAGTACATCTAGAAGCGGCCCATTAATTTCTTTTTGGTCTTTAATTGGGTCAGTTAATTCAGTTCCTTCAATACGCAGAAACTGAATATAGGCACCAGGAATAAATTGTCTGGGTTCATTACCAACCACCAATATACCCAGTACAGTCGGTTTGGGTTGTAGCCCAACTGTCGCGAAGCGCATAGAGGTGAGTTGTTGCTCAATAGGGCGTTGATTTTCCTCAATAATTTCGATAGCTAAGGATGAGGGTAGATAAGTTCGACGGAACATATCTAAATCGAGATCATCGACTGTAGCTGATACTAATGGTTGTAGATCAAAAGGTAAATCTTTCGCGCGTCGTTTCTCAGAAAGACGACGTTCTTCTTCTCTTGTAGCAGTTGCTTTACGGGGACCAACACGTACCCAGACACGCCCATTAAATCGCACAGGGGGAGCATCTGATGGTTCTACAATTAAAACTACTAGTTCACATCCATCAATAGTTTTCTTCTGGACAACTAATGATGGAAAAGGCAAGATATTACCATCTGATCGCATATCTGATAGGGTGATCAGAAGCTGATCTGTAATTGACAAGTTAGCACAACTGCCCTCATCATCGACGCCAATAAAGAGAATTCCTGGTTGTTGGTGGTTTGATAGATCGTTGGCAAAAGCGCATATAGCCTGACGAATTACTTTACGGTCAGATATTGAAGCTTTACGTTCTACTCGATCTGATTCAAGATCCCTCAGAAGAATTGCCAATTCCTCATCATCCATTTAGCCTTCCTTCCAAATAGCCATCAGCTTAACTAACATTTTTTATAGTAACTTCCTTTGGTGGATGCTGCCTCAATACTTCCTTCAAATACTCCCCTGTATAAGAATTTTTATTCTCTGCCACCTCCTCCGGCGTACCCACCGCAATCACCTCACCACCCTTATCCCCACCTTCAGGACCTAAATCAATTACCCAATCGCAACAACGAATTACATCTAAATTGTGTTCAATAACTAAAACCGAATTCCCTTTATCCACCAAACGCTGCAACACATTTAACAGCTGATGTACATCATAAAAAGACAAACCAGTAGTCGGTTCATCAATTAAATAAAGTGTCTTCCCTGTTGCCCGACGAGATAATTCTGTTGCCAACTTCACCCTCTGCGCTTCCCCACCGGATAAAGTCGGTGCCGGTTGCCCTAAATGAATGTAACCCAAACCCACATCTAACAAGGTTTGTAATCTATTAGCCGCCCTCGGAATATTTTTAAAAACCTCTAAGGCTTCTTCCACAGTCATATTTAAGACATCGGCAATTGAATTTCCCTTAAACTTAACCTGCAAAGTTTCCCGATTGTAACGCGCTCCCTTACAAACCTCACATTGTACATAGACATCTGGCAGAAAGTTCATTTCAATTACATTGACACCTTGCCCGCTACAAGCTTCGCAGCGTCCACCTTTAACATTGAAAGAAAACCTACCCGCTTTGTAACCCCTAGCTTTGGCTTCAATAGTTTGGGAAAATACCTCACGAATTACATCAAATACTCCTGTATAAGTAGCAGGATTAGAACGAGGGGTACGACCAATTGGAGACTGATCAATTACAATAGCTTTATCTATTGCATTTAATCCTTTAACCTTCTCCAACTGTTTGGGAAAGGGTACTTTACGACTGAGGTGATGTTGTAAAGCTGGATAAAGTAATTCATTAACCAGTGTTGATTTCCCAGAACCAGAAACGCCACTGATACAGACAAATTTGCCTAAAGGAATTTCTACATCAATGTGTTTGAGATTGTTGCGGTGGGCATTTTTTAGTAATAAAGCTAGACCATTGCCTTCTCTTCTCTGAGCAGGAGTTGCAATTAAGCTTCGCCCTGATAAATAAGCACCAGTAAGAGAATGCTCAGTTGTGATTAAGGTCTCTAAGTCTCCTTGGGCAACAATTTCACCGCCGTGAATCCCAGCTTTCGGACCAATATCAACCAGGTAATCGGCACTATTAATTGTCTCTTCATCATGCTCGACGACAATCAAGGTATTACCCAAATCCCTTAGTTTTTTGAGAGTAGTAAGTAAGCGTCCATTATCCCGCTGGTGTAAACCAATACTCGGTTCATCTAAGACATAAAGTACACCGGTTAAACCTGAACCAATTTGTGTTGCTAGCCGAATCCTCTGAGCTTCTCCCCCAGAAAGAGTCATGGCGGCTCGGTCTAGGGTAAGATAATTTAAACCTACATCCAGCAAAAATTGCAGTCTACCTTTAATTTCTTTGAGGGCAAGTTCACCAATTTGAGCTTGGCGCGGTGATAGCTGCAATTGATTAATTTGTTCTAGAGATTGGTGAATTGAACTTTCAGTTAAATCGGTAATTCGGAATTGTCCCAGCCGCACTGAGAGGGCTTCAGGTTTAAGGCGTTTACCATGACAAACTGGGCATGGTTGAAATACGATATACCTCTCTATTTTTTGTTTGTAGGTTTCGGAGTTACTTTCAGCATACTGACGTTCCAAAATAGGGATTACTCCTTTGTAATGCTGATAGTAACCTTTTTCCTCTCGATAAGCTGAATCGGCATCAATGAAAATCTTTTCTTCACAACCGTGGAGAATAATCTCTTGCTGTTCAAGAGTTAGTTTGTTCCAGGGCGTTTGGAGTTCAAAACCATATACTTGTCCGAGACTGTATAGTACTGACAGGTAATAGGAATTATCCTTTTGGGACCAAGGCGCGATCGCACTATATAATGCTTGGCTAGGGTCAGGTACAATAAGTTCTGGAGAGAAGCTGCGCAGATTGCCCAAGCCATGACAGTTAGGACAAGCGCCATAGGGAGAGTTAAAAGAAAATAATCGCGGCGATAATTCCTCCATTACTGCCCCATGTTCCGGGCAAGCAAAGTTTTCAGAAAAAACTATTTCTTGGTGTTTTTGTTGATAGGAATTATTAGCTTTTTTTTCCGTAACAAGTATCTTGCTATTATCTGTTTCGGCTGGAAGTGACCCCACTGAGGTATCAGATAACACTTCGATAACTGCAATGCCACTAGCACGACGCAGGCAAGTAGAGAGAGAATCAGTTAGGCGTTCCTGAATACCTGGCTTTTTAATCAGTCGGTCAACAACTACTTCAATGTTATGTGTATAATTTTTATTTAATTCGATCGCATCTGAGAGTTCTAAAACCTCGCCATCGACTCGCACGCGTACAAATCCTTCCGCCGCCAGACTTGACAAAAGTTTCTTATGAGTGCCTTTTTTACCTCTGACTACAGGTGCCAAAACATGAAATTTGGTACGATCAGGAAGTTCCATAATGCGATCGCACATTTCATCGATAGTCTGAGGGGCAATATTGCGATCGCAGATAGGACAGTGAGGTTCTCCTGCCCTACCAAACAATAGCCGCAAATAATCGTAAATCTCGGTAACTGTACCAACTGTAGAACGAGGATTATTAGAGGTCGATTTTTGGTCAATTGATATAGCAGGACTTAAGCCTTCAATTGCATCTACATCTGGCTTATCCAACTGACCAAGGAATTGCCGTGCATAGGCACTAAGAGACTCAATGTAGCGGCGTTGTCCTTCAGCAAAGATAGTGTCAAAAGCGAGGGAAGATTTCCCAGAACCAGAAACACCAGTAAAGACAATTAAACGATCACGCGGCAGTTCTAAATCAATATTTTTCAGGTTGTGCTGCCTAGCACCCCGAATGCGAATGGTATTCTGATTGGAGGTGAGGTAATGATTGCCGCTATTGCCCTTGGCTAACTGGGCGTTGGCAATCTCGGCAAAATCAGACATAAACGACAGCAGCTTTATACTCCTTTACAATATTAAATCTTAGCGCTGCTTATCGAGCTTAATACCAAGTAGCTCTCTCCCCATCTCCCCATCTACTTCATTAGTCTTGGCTGTAGAGTTCTCTATCTATCTTCTGCTAAATTCCATAGTGCCATCAGGCATAATTGTTCGATGTAACCTAACACCATTAAGATTAGCACCATTAAGGTTGGCTCCCTCCAGGTTAGCCCCTTCCAGGTTAGCCCCCTCCAGATTCGCATTTGCCAGATTAGCCCCTTTGAGGTTGACATCCCTAAAGTTAGTACCTCCGAGATAGGCTCCACCCAAATTAGCCTTTCCCAAGTAGGCACCCTCTAAGTCTGCCCTCTCAAGGTTAGCCATCCCTAAATCAGCACCTCCGAGATAAGAACCATAAAGCTTAGCATTTTCTAAATCAGCACGTTTTAGGTAGGCACCACCGAGGTTGCTAATTGTCAAATCTGCTCCCCCCAAGTTGGCACCATAGAGATAGGTACCATAAAGGTCAGCATCATAAAGATCTGCACCTTTGAGGTTAGCAACTTTCATGTAAGCATCCCCTAGGTTGGCACCTTCGAGTTCGGCACCTTCGAGGTTGATACCTTTGAGGTTAGCACCTTCGAGTTCGGCATGCTCGAGCTTGGCATTTGGAAGATGACAATCGGGACATGTATGTGTGGTCTTTAACTGATGGATAACTAAAGAGTGAGAATTAGAACTTACAGCATTTATACCTATTCCAGCCACAAGACTAATGGCAGATAGGGCAACCAGAGTCAATGGAGCTTTGCCTTTAATCGGGCGACTAAAAATCTCAGTGTTACTAACATCCTTAACTGTGGAAATTGGCTTGAGGGCTGCCAAAGCTACTGCTGCATTGGAATAACGATGCTTAAGATTAGGAGCGACCATTTTTTCTAGCCACTCTAAAAACTGCTGACTCAGCTGCGGTAGCAGATGCTGAAATTGGAGGCGATAAGCATGATCCACTAATTTGCCAATTTCGGTGGATTTCATCCCACTCAGCAAGCAAATAAGTGTTGCGCCCAAACCATAGAGATCGTAGGCTGCTGTCAGGGGTTGGTTAAGCAGTTGTTCTGGTGGTGTCAATCCTAGCGTAGTTTTGACAGCATTGTCGGCACCTGCCTCCCCATTGGCTTGACAAGCTTGTCCAAAATCAACTAAATAGGCTCGGAGTTGATAGTTTCTTTCTGAGTCTCCATTCTGTAAGGAGTTAGCAGGGTGATGCCAACATTGCTCAACCAAGATATTTTCAGGTTTAATATCTCGGTGAATTAGGGGTGGATGTTGCTGTTGTAGGTAAACTAAAATCTCTAAGACGGCAATGGCAATTTCCTTAACTTCTTCAGGTTTCCAGTAGCTTTGCTCTGTTAAGGAGATAGCTTGTTTATATTCTTGTACTAAGCAAAATCCGGTTAAGGTTTCAAAGGAATCGAGATAGCCAGGGATACCGGGATGATTGAGCTGCTGTAGCCATTGCTTTTCCCGCTGATGGGCTTCATAATCTGCCCAGCTTGTCCCTGAGTGACCAAACTTAAATTCTTTGATCAAGACAAGCTTATTTTCCGTTTTCTCCTGAGCTAGAGGTGTTGCCAAATAAGTCAAGCAACCTCCGGCACAATTTTCTCCTAAATCCTGTTGGACTTGATAGTTGTGGCGGTAAAAGTTTTGATAATTCCTCATTAGGCCTAGTCTCGATGGCAACTGTTGTCAAGGTAGATTAAGCTCTCGCCTGAGAAGAAATAATTTTTCTCAAGCTTGGCAAAGAATTTCCCTGTTTTCTGAAAATGATAAAATTTTGTAAAGAAACCTTGTATATTTGGTTCTAGCCGCAATTAAAAATGTATAATAGCAAAACAACTCTCTGTTAGGAGAGCCATTTAGCCTCGAATAAGGTAGCAGAGGCATTTGGGGAGTAAACCTAAGCAATAAGCTAAGACACTACCCTAAGCCATTATACCATTGAGAGCTTAGCGATCAAGGTATAGCAACCGACATGTCGGTTAGGACATTGTAGATTTTGACTCAAAGGGAAGAGGGAACAGGGAACAGGGAACAGGGAAAAAGAAAGTGTCCTAACAGCTGTGGCGACTGCTATAAATGACAATTTTTGGACAAAAAAAAGAGTGCGAGATTTCTAGCTAAGTATCCCAAAAATTACCCTATAATTAAGGCTTTTAGCTTTTTTATCTGCTATTCCCCACTCTTACCACACCTTTTTTGGCTTACCCAGCAAGTGCTGTATCCGTAAACTCAATCTTTGGAAGATATTACTGGAATCTTAATAGTGAAGATTGTACCAACCCCAACTTCGCTACTTAAAGTAATTGAGCCGTTATGTAATTCGACACATTTCTTGACTACGGTTAGCCCTAGTCCTGAACCATTAATATTTTCAATATTTCCTCCCCTATAGAATGCTTCAAACAGATGAGATTGGTCTGAGGTTGGAATACCAACACCTTGGTCTTGGATTTGGAAAGCAACCTCTTGGTGAGTGCAAGTTAACCTGAAATCAATATCTCCTCCTTCTGGTGAATATTTAATCGCATTCGAGAGTAAATTGGTGAGAATATGACGTACTAGCCTAGAGTCTAAGTAATAATGTTTACTAGAACATTGACTCTCAAAAATAATGTTTTGCTCATACTCTGCACCAAGCTGCATTTCTTCGACTAGATGCTGACAAAAGGCTTCGATCTCAAGCAGATCGGGATTGAATTCTAGCTTACCAGTTTCGGCGCGATTGATTGTTAAAATATCTTCTAACAATTGAATCAAATGCTTGGTAGCAAATTCAATGCGGCGCAGATTTCTAGTTCTTTTCTCTTCAGACCAGTTGGAACTGCAAGATTCGAGTAATTGAGCAGACATTAAAATCGTACTCAAAGGGGTACGAAATTCATGGGAAGCCATGGAAAAGAAACGAAGTCTCAGAGCGCTGAGTTCTTGTTCTTTTTCTAATTCTAGACGTACTTCTTCTGCTTTCTGGCGCTCAGTTATATCAATGCCAATCGAGATCATATTCTTAACAGATCCATCAATGTCGAGCAGAGCTGTATTAGACCAAGAAATCAGTCGGCGTGAGCCATCTCGCATTGCCCAGTAATTTACGTACTGGTTGGGGAATTGACCTGCTTTCAGTTCAGAGATAGCTTTTTTGACCGTCTCAATCTCCTCTGGAATCAAAAACAAATCCCAGAGGTATTTACCTTTAACTTCTGGGAAAGAATAGCCACTGATTTGCTCGCAAGTACGGTTGAAGCGGTGGATTTTTCCCTGTCGATCTAGAACAACAATTAAAGCATTTGCAGTATCCAGAATTGCCGAGACAAAATTGCGCTCCTCAAGCAAAGCTAGTTCAGCTCGCTTGCGGTCGCTAATATTTTGCCACATTGCCATACCAGCAAAAATTTCCCCCTGCTCGTTCTTCACTGGCAATACATGCACTAAATACACCCGACCTCCATAGGGTATTTCAAAGACAGAAGCAATGCCACTGAGTGCTGCAAAATCAGCTTGTTCTTTCACTTTGCAGATTTCGGCTGGGAAGACTTCCCTAATAGTTTTACCTTCAATTAACTCTTTAGAAAGACCAAAATCACTTAAACCCATACCTTCGGCTAGGGTATAGTGCATATTTTTATCAAATAAGAGAACTGCACCGTTAGGGAAGTTGTGTGCCATGGTGCGGTAGAGTTCCTCACTTTTTTGCAGAGCTTCTTCTGCTAGTTTTTGCTCAGTGATATCTCTATCTACTCCCACCATGCGCACTGGGCAACCAGTTTCATCGTAAAATACTTGACCTCTGCTAGCGGCCCAGCGCATTTCGCCGTTAGGAGAAACCACCCGGAATTGGATATCATGTTCCTTGCCTTGGTTGAGAGAGCTCTCTACTGACTTGAGAACGCGCTCACGATCAGCAGGATGCAGAATTTTCACAAAATTGTCAAAATGTCCGTTATAGCTGCTGCTGGGCATGCCCAAGAAGAGGTCAGAGTGGGTAGCCCAAGTGACTTGATCAGTTAGAATATTCCAATCCCAGCTAATCATACCAGCTGCTTCAAGAGCTACGCGCAGTCGCTCTTCACTAGCTTGAAGTGCTGATTCCGCTTGTTTGCGATCGCTGATACCAATAGATGTACCCAGTATTTGTTGCGGTAAACCCTCTGGGGTTGTAGTAAATACTACCTCCCAGCTATGAAACCAGTGCCATTCACCCTGAGCATTTCTAAGGCGGTATTCACTTTCAATAACTTCACCATCTACAGCTTCAGTAAATTGGCGTTGAGATTTTTCAAACTCTTGAAGATCCTCAGGGTGAACGAATTCTGCTAAAAATCGTGAACCCATTGATTGTAATTGCTCTGGTGTGCAGCCCAAAAACTCCTGAAGCTGGCGATTGGTGTAGATTTCGCAATCTTGACTCAAGTCATAGATGTAGAGATTATTGGGAGTGGTGTCAGCAATTTGCTGGATTAGTCGCTGGCTCTGCCACAGAGCTTCTTCTGCTTGCTTGCGCTTGGTGATGTCGCGCCCCACGGCCTGCAATTCTACTAACTCCCCTTGCTCACTAAATATGGCTCGATTGCTCCACTGCAACCAACGACTCTCGCCCTGAGCGGTTGTAATCAGCTCTTCTGTCATGCCCACTGGATTTTCCCAACTCAGAGCAGCCAGATGCTTTTCAATGTGTTCGCGAGCTTCCTGATGGTGAATCAGTGGGAAAAAACTGTGCCCAATTATTTCCTGGCGTTGCTTGCCGAAAAAGCGACAGTAGGCATCGTTAACAAAAGTCATCTTGCCCTCGGGGCAGAAGCGGCAAATTAGTTCGGTTTGATCTTCAACAATCGCGCGATATCGAGCCTCGCTGCGGCGCTGCTCTTCCTCTGCTTGCCTGCGGTCAGTAATATCAATGCAGGAGCCAATATAACCAGCCAATTTGCCCTCGACTGTAAACTGGGGAACCCCTGTACACAAAACCCAGCGATAGAGACCATCGGCTCGCCTGAGACGATATTCGAGCCGAAATAACTTTTGTTGTTGACATGCTAATGAGTAGGTATCTTGGCAGTTCTCAATATCTTCTGGATGGACGTTTTCAATCCAACCGTGACCTATTTCTTGGTCTAAGTTGCGTCCGGTAAAGCTGAGCCAAGGTTGGTTGAAAAATGTACAATCGCCTTCGGCGTCAGTCATCCACATCAAGACAGGGGCGCTATCAGCCATTAAGTGAAAGCGTGCCTCACTCTGGCGCAGTGCTGCCTCTGCTTGCTGGCGTTGTGTAATGTCCCGCATCACTGACAAATGCCGCCCCATGATAAAATTGGCTTTGGCAGCATACTCGATGGTTCGCACGGTGCCATCAGGGCGTAGAAGGCGCAACTCTCCAGTTTGCTCTCCAGCTTGGAGAAATTTGCCCCACCCTTGCTTAAAATCAAAGCCAGCTTCCATAAACTCTGCAATCTGGCGACCTAATAGTTGCGAGTGTTCCAGACCAAAAAGCTGGCAGGCAACTGGATTAGCTTCTACGATACTACCATGGTCATCGGCGATGGCGATCGCATCGAGCGCCCCCTCGAAGATAGCTTGCAATTGCAAGCGCTCCTCGCTATTTTTCAGTTTCTCTTCCCGAAGTTTGAGTTGAGTAATATCACGACTGATTCCGAGTACGAATTCTACAGAACCATCTTTAGCAAATTCTGGCAACAGGCGGCATTGGTAGTATCTTGGCTCCTGGGGTGTCCGGAACCCGAATTCTAACTCCTGCTCCTGACAAGTGGCAAAAACTTTATTCAGGGCCCTTTCCCATTGGCAAGCCAGAATTTTAGGCATTCCTAACTCCCGATTAGTTTTGCCAATGAATACCTTCGCTGAGATGCCCGTGGCTTTCTCAACAGCTTGGTTTATATATACATAAGTGAGTTTTTTATCGAAGCGGGCAATAATATCTGGAGCATTTTCGACAATTGTTTTAAATTTTCGTTGTTCATCACTAATAGTTGGGCGCAGTTGCAATTTATGAATAGGGGAGTGATCAATACGCAAGTGGTCAGTTAGTTCCTCAAGTTTGATTGCCAGCGCCTCCACAAATTTCGATCCACCTGAATCTAATGGTTCTAGTTTGGGTTTCCCACTTGAGAGCAGATAGTAAATCAAACCCAGCAGTGCTAAGTTGGCGCTGTTGGCGATCATTATTACAGGCAGTGTATTTTGCATGGCAGTACAACTAACTGCTGCACTTAAACTCCAATAATTGAAGATGCTCACGCCAGCTAGCAAGAGCAAAGCTAATCCTAGCCCTCTGGTAATGATGTTTTGTTCGATGACCCATTTCATTGCTGTTTTACTCTACTTTTAGTTTTTGCAAAATTCTATAAAGTTCGAAGTTTTTCCAAGGAAAGGGCTCACAGAACAATAATTTAGTTAAGTGACTTGACTTTTTTAAGTTTGATAGTTTTTTCTGAAAGCCCGAGATTCCTTGCTTTCAACTAGCTACCTCTTCTCTTGCTTAGATTTTTGTATCAGTGGTTACCATTCGATTTTGAGCTTCGAGGGATCATGCTATGAACATCAACAAACAGAACTAAATTTTCTATTTGTAGTGACAATTACGGGTTTGCTAACTCTCCTTGGTTAAGGCTTGCACTGATGAGGTGTAGCTTCTAGCAGTCTTAGTTAATATGGAGGTGAATTATCCTTAAATGTGGAGATTATATGCAGCCGTATTTAACAACATCTGTTGATACTTCCTAAATCTCGATCATGAGAATCTTGCTAGTAGAAGATGATGTGCAACTGGCTGAAGCTCTTGAAGAAGCGCTTACAGATCAGCGCTATGTATTAGATGTAGTCAATGATGGAGAAGCTGGTTGGGGACAAGTTAAAGTCGTTGATTATGACTTGGTTATGTTAGATGTCATGCTACCCAGGCTTAATGGCATCAATTTGTGCCAAAGACTTCGCTCTCATGGCTATAGCACTCCCATCCTCTTGATTACTGCCCGCGATACTAGTACTGATAAAGTCAATGGCTTGGATGCCGGAGCTGATGACTATGTAGTTAAACCCGTTGATTTACCAGAGTTATTAGCTCGTATACGCGCTTTACTCCGTCGAGGAAATACCTCATCACCGCCAGTACTACAGTGGGGCAGCCTAAAGCTCGATCCATCCAGCTATGAGGTTAGTTACCGAGATCAACCCCTGCGCCTAACTCCCAAAGAGTATTCTCTTCTAGAGCTGTTTCTGCGCAATGGTCGCCGAGTATTGTCACGCAGTATGATTATCGACCATGTTTGGTCTTTTGAAGCTCCACCATCGCCAGATACAGTCAAGGCTCACATTAAAAGCTTGCGACAGAAACTGAAAGCAGTGGGGACTCCAGATGATGTCATTGAGACGATTCATAGTATTGGTTATCGCCTCAAACAAATCTCCTAAGTTTTATTCACACGCTCCTTCTGATTCGGTGAGATTTTTTACCCATTTTTTTCACTTCTTTGGTGTATGATAGACGATGGTCAGAAAGTCAAAGTTAATCTGGCTATTCCAACTTTTTGGTCTGCCTCCTGCAACTTCATTATTTTGCCTGAAACTTAGATTAGTACTCTGTGTAAAATACACAGAGTTCTCTAGTCTTAGGAGGGTCATCTTGTTTATACATCATTAGCCTTAAGCATAGGAAATCGGAACTTATGAGCAGTTAGCAACACTCATAATTAGCCCTAAGATTTTCTCTATAGTTGTTCCGTGTTGCCCTAGGCAAATATTGAGTTTTACTACTGATAATCAGAGAGTACTGAGTCGATGAGAAAAATCACTCTTCTGAAAAAAGGGAAAACCAACCTACAAGGCCTTAAGTCATTAAAATCTCCCCCTCGGATTAGGGAAGATCCTATGATTTTTCCATGGCTTGAACTTGGAACTTTAGAGCTGATGAGAGCGAAGAATTTAGTTAGTCTTAATAAGGGCTGTTTGTTCAGACAATCTTGACCCAAGCTCTAATTGTTTTGTCCTCAAGCTGCCATTTGTAAATGTTTGCTTCTCTTCTCGATTTCTACTGCTAGATAGATGAATCTTAAACTCTTTAGTCATTATTAATTTTGTTGGTATTGATCGGGGTTAATAATCTATCATGGTATAAGAGATTGACTTTAGTTAGGAAGCAAGTTAAATTTGCAGAACTTCCATTCTACAGAGGGCAATTTCAACCAAGATAATTAAAGGCTTAAATTTTCGGGTCTGCCAATGCGTATATTTTGTAAGATTGAGGGGCGATGAGTTCTAAACTGTGTCCACACATAATAGTTGAGAATGTTTATGAATAGAAGACATGTACAGTTATCCACTAACCTAAATCATTGCTAGACTTGGCTTGGGAGGTAATAATTCTTGAAGATGGTACATGTTTCTAATCAGGTTATTCAAGAAGCAAGATTTTTAAGCTCTAAATCAGCTTCTAATCAGCCTAGAACTAAGATCTGTGCCTTTAGATTTTTCCGGCTTTAGAGTTATCAGAGTTTAACTTCCATCTCCGCAAACTGGGGATTTTTTTGAGGCTGACCACCTGTATTGTATAATTACCAATTGCGGATCAAGCTTAGATGGAACTGATAACAGCTATCGCTCAAGTCTGTGCATAACCTCCAACAGAAAACTCTCAGCGATTCACAAGCTACCTCAGGAAGCACTAGAGTAAACTAAGATCTAGCAAACTTCTAAAATCCTGAGTTTTTTTTCAAACTGCACCAGCCCAATCGCTGTTAGCAGTTACAGCTTTAACGAGTATCCACTTCAATAAAGAGTTTGGAACCATGACTCACCTATTCAATCGTCTACCTTCGGAATACACAGACCGCCTTTTCTGCTGTTATGCAAACAAAGACCAAGAACTCCTAGTTGCTCGGATTACGAATATCCCCGGCTGGCGCTTGGAGCGGGTTATTTTCCCAGGAGAGCGTTTTTTATTTGAAGCGCCATCTTCTGCCATACTAGAGATCCACCGAAACAGCCCTCAGGGACCAACTTGCTCAGAAAGCTTACCCTGCGCTTACTTAAGTGTTGCTGGCTTGGGCAAATTCAGTGGGGCAACTTCTCCTAGCAGTGTCAATGGCAGTAGTATCACTCCTCGGGCAGCAGCTCCTCAAACCACTCTTAAGATCTAGTTCGAACTAAAGTATGTAGTTTCGGCGACTTTATCTAGATTGCACCTTCCAAAGAGATTACCAATCAGGTATTATGGGTAGGCTACTCTAGATTGTCAACAGAGACAATCTCCTACTATTCGGGGATACCAACAACAGCTTCTGTTTTCTGGATTGTTAACGATTGGCTTTAAGCCAAGCCATCCGTTTACTATCACAAATCAAATGCACTGGGGTTCTCGCTTCCTCCAAAGCTTGAACCTCTTTGCTTGGTCTTCCACTTCTGAAAGCCATACTAGCTGCCATTTAGTTTTAGATCTGTTGCCTGCCCTAGTTAGATTACACCTTATCTCCCTGAGTCCTTGAAAAAAAGTTGAGGTTTGTTAGCATTTTGAGCAGAAAAAACTATGATACCTGCCTCGACTTATTTATGCAATACCCGGAGTAAAAAAATATTTTCTGACGGGCTTGCCGTCGTGGTTTGGGTTTCTCATCACCTGTCTCATCACCTGTTGTAATTAAACATAGACTAAACATAGGGCAATTTTTGGGGCATCGGTATGGAGGTTGACACCCCCTCTTAATGAAGAGAGCGGGTGATGTGGGGATGGGCAGAGGGGGAGAAGATTTTATAGTTTTCCTTAAATGGTCGAAAGTGTAATTTAGATGCCCAAAAGCTGATCTAAGTACTTCCTCGTGCTGTCTGTTTCCTTATTCCCTGCCTTTGTTACTACAGACAATGTCCTGATTCCTGAACACTGCTTCCGGAAACTCTGCCACATTCCTGGAATAAAGATCCAAAAGTAAGGGCATTGTGGTGGGGAGGAGTCCCTTGAAAACCGAAACTAATCAGCCAGTATTAGGCAAGTACCTACAAGGGCGTTACCAAATTATCAAATGTCTCAGTAGTGGAGCCTTCGGTAAGACCTATGTTGCCACAGATACCTGGCAACCGAGTAAACCTTTATGTGTAGTCAAGCACTTAAAGCCAAATGGCACTCATCCTGAACAATGGGAATTTGGCAGGCTTCTGTTCAAGAGCGAGGCTCAAACTCTAGAAAAACTTGGCTCTCATGAGCAGATTCCCACATTACTAGATTGCTTTGAAGACGGGCAAGGGTTCTACTTGGTGCAGGAATTTATTGCCGGAGAACTCTTAAGCAATCAAATTCCCACTAGTAAACGCTCATGGCGACACTGGAGTGAATCTCAGTGCCTGGAATTGCTCCAAGACGTTTTAGGCATCCTAGAATTTATTCACAGCCAGGGACTGATTCACGGCGATTTGAAACCGAATAACCTGATTACAAGAGCTTCAGATCATCGCCTAGTTGTGATTGACTTCGGCGTTGCCCATCAAATTAAACCTAATCAAGTTAGGCAATACTCTAGCTTTAGCAAGGGATTGAAGGCTCCCATACTGATTCGACCTTTAGGTTACATACCGATTGAGCAACTCAGTGGGCAGCCCTGTTTTGGCAGTGATCTTTATGCAGTGGGGATGATTGCCATTGAGGCGTTAACGGGACTCTCCCCATGGCAACTAAAAGCTGATCCTGACACTGGTGAGGTGTGCTGGCAACAGTATGCCTCAGTGAGTGAACCGATGACTGTTTTCCTTAACCATATGGTGCGCTATGACTTCAGGAATCGATTTAATTGTGCTGCCAGTGCTAGGGAATTACTGAACTTGTTGATGAATACCACTGAGTCTCCTAAGGGTCTAAAGACCACAATTAAGAATCAAGCAGGTAGTAGACAGGAAACAGGAGACAGCAGACACCACTCAGAAGGGGTTACTTCGATTTCAGTTGCCCAACCGCCAATCATAACCACCGACTCTCAATTATGCCCAAACCAGGCTAGTTTTTCTGAGTTAGCACTGGCTTTATGGCCCAAGGTACCGCCCCTACTGGCGGGAATGGGAGTTGGAATGGCAACTGTCAATGGTATAGCGCTCTCGTTTGGAATTTATTCTCTGTTTAATGTTGCTCCCTCTAATTCTGGATTTGAATTTTTAGAGAGGGCAATAGAACAATATCAGTTAGGGAATTTAGATGAGGCAATCCGCTTAATTCAATCTGTTCCTGATCATAGTGATGTCTATGACGAATCTGTCAGTGCTAGAGAAAAGTGGCGGCATGAATGGAAGCAGGCAGATGCCCAATTTAAAATTGCTCAACAGGCTTTTAATCAGCAGCAATGGGCAGATGTGCTGATTGCTGCCCGTAGAACTCCTAATATTGCTTTTTGGCAGCGAAAGCTAGAGCCACTAGTGGAGAAGGCACAGCCGGAAGTTGAGGCAGCATCTCAGCAATTGTTACAAAAGGCTTACTTAAGAGCTTCGGAAAAAGATTTCAGTGGTGCTTTGGTTTTACTAAAGCAAATTCCTCCAGAAACGCCCACTGGTGCCAAAATTAAACCTAAACTGGCTGAATATGACCGCAAGCAGCAAATTAGAGCTGAGTATCTATTGCAACAAGCCTACAATCTGGCGTCGGAGAGAAATTTTTATCGAGCGCAAAAGTATCTCTCGCAAATTCCGGCAGGTACTTCTACCTACGAAACTGCTCAAATTAAGCTGGCTGAGTATTCGCGCAAGCAGCATTACTTAGAGGAAGTTGAAAGGAAAGCTAATTTAGCGAAGGCGGCTACAGAACCACATCTGAGATTTTCTGATCCTTTCTCAAGGGAGTCTTTTATTAGCAACGACGGCGAGAAAAAAAATTCTCAACTTAATCCAGGTAATCGCTGGCAAGAAGTTAGTCCAAAATCAGAGCGGGTTAAACCTTGGTTCTAATTGGTTGGTTGATGGTTCATAGTTCATGGGCTTGGTATTTGACAGTTGTGAAGGGTGAGCGAAAAAAAGAGTGGGGGAACGAGTAAGCAGACGCTCCAGACGCTCCAGACGCGGAGAGGCGGAGAATTGAAATTCCAACCAAAATTTCGCTCACCCAGTTGTGAAATACTATCCCAATGAACATGGTCTGTTTTTGAAGAACACCTCTGTGTTCTTCAGTATTGTTTCGGCTGGGAGCATCTGGCGTACCTCAAGTATCAGCAACTAGGGCTTGCTGAATTAATCTAGAAGTTATACCAGACAAGGATATAGTTCTTGCAATGAACCATGAACCATGAACCATGAACCATGAACTATTTCCAATCATCCCAAGATTGATTAAAAATCGAGGTATTGGGAAAAACCGTGGGGTTGCCATTTGCTTCTAGCCGCCGCCGGAGAGCTTGCAATTGCTCCTCTCGTCGCGGTAGTTCATCGACTAATTGGTAAGGGAATGTCCCCGTCTCCAATGCAAAAGCAGCCGTTATACCAGCCGCCGCACCAGATGACCATTCAAAGGAATGCACCCGATAGGCAGCAGCAGCAATATGACTGTTGGCAATAATTTTGCCAGCAACTAACATATTGTCAATTTTCTGGGGAATCATCGCCCGCAGGGGAATTTGAAAGGGATAAGCTAAAGCACGATCCTTGATACTCTGCGGTACTCTTTCACCCTGACGTTCAGTATTACCAGGGGCTTCCGGTGGGCTGAGAGTCATGCAGGGGTGGAAATCGATCGCATAATGCCCAATACCTACAGAATCAGGATAAATTGTCGAGCGAGTGCGCCTCGTTATTTCTGCTGGCGGTATATCCTCCTTAATTACAGATACTGTTTTTAGTCCAGCTAAAGCTCTCCATAAACTGCGATAGGTTGGCGGCGATAGCAGCTGTTGGTAATAATCATCTCGGTAGTCGCGGCGGGCAATGTCAATTTCCCAGATTGTAAAGCCTTCGGGATAACCATAGTAGGGCCGTCCGATAATCCTTCTACCCTCACGCATGTAAGGATATTTAGACAACCCATGCACTGTACCCATGGGGGAATCTAAGCCAGACAAATAGCGGTGATTTGGATGCGGCTGCTTAACACCATCCCCTAATTGGGAATCAGTGGTTCCGGCTACAAGCCAGTAGAAATAACCGAGGGCATTTTCCTCACCCCGGCGTAGAGCTTCTGTACGTAAACCACCCATCCAGCCTCCAGGTTCCAACTGACCAAGAGCTTGTAATTGCTCGCGAGTATAAACTAGATTATCCGCTGAAGTGCCAGGACGATAGTCGTTACCCCAAGTCCAATTCTGCATGGAGATATCTCCAGGCACGGGAGCAGTAACTCCCCATCTAATCGGTTTACCTTTCCTAGAACTAAATATGCGCCGATAGGTAAATACTCCCTCAAAATCTGCTAGTCGCTCTAATTCATAGCTGTAGTAGGGTTGATATTGAGGGTAAAACGAGGGCATTTGATGAGTCTGGGGTTCCTCTGTCTGCTCCATGGCAAAGGTGTAGGTAAAGCCCTGAGTGCAATAGGGATCGCCACTAGCACTAGAGGAAGAAGGCTCTAAATGAGAGCGAGGATCAATACCCAGGCGGTAAGGAACATCAGCCAGAGCAATAATTTCCCCGGTTTCAGTGGCATCAATCACATACCAGTTAGGAAAATTCCCTTGGGGTGAGTTTTGCTGAGGTACGAAGCGCAAAATAGTTTTCTCAAAGCGGGAAGAATCTTCGTACTGATACCAATCTTCGATGGTTTGAGAAAGGGTAAAGGTGTTGAGGGGAGAAGTTCCCTCTACAGGTTTATGTTCAATCGCAATAGCACCTTCAATCTGCTGCCCAGTTGAGTTAAATTCCAGTTCCTTAACTACCGTAGAGGGGAACCATTTTAATGTACCTTTACCCCGTTTGGTGGCATCCTGCAAGATATCAAACAGCAATTTATGAGCATCGCTGGGCAGAAAACACGACTGACTAACCCAACAGTCTCCAGGATTGAGTTTTCTATATTTACGCTCAATGCGCTGACGGAGTTCTAGATAACCGCGAGGGTAAAATAGGCGTGAGCGTTGAGTTGGTCGTTCGTCAAGGGCAGAGGTTCCCTGAGAAGAAACCTGTCCTCCCACCCAGTCGGTAATCTCAGTAAGACAAACTGTTCTTCCTGCCAGTACACCCTCATAGGCAGCAGCAGCACCAGCAAGCCCACCGCCAATCACTAAAATTTCACATTCGACAGTTTCATCTGGGCTTCTCGGTGATGCAGCCAGAGTCGTTGAGGTAAGGGATGTCAGAGAAATTAAGCCGAGGGCAAGGGTAAGGAGCGATTGTCCTGTCAAGATAATTCGGGAAAGCTTCATTTTCGAGAGAGTCGGTATAATCCCAGATAATAGATGACTTTAGCAACATACTGTAAGCCAGTTGATGGTTAATTGTTTCAGGACTTAGACAGTTAAACCACATATAGTCTGAAAAGTGCTTTATGCTCCGCTAACATACCCTATAATTAGAGACTTTGCCTAAGTCCTATAAACAATGAACCATAAACCATGAACAAGGAAGCAAAATGGCAATTCCAGGTATAGCCACTCCCGCAGGAACACTAAATTATCGGCAACAGCAGGGCAAAGAGTGTGCCCCAGAACACTTTCGAGAGGTCAAAGGACTTATTGTTAGCTCGATTGGTGTCGGGACTTATCTGGGTAAATCAGATGCACAGACAGACGCGCTAGTGGCAGCAGCGATTGTGGAATCAGTCAAGCACGGCGTCAACTTGATCGATACTGCTATTAATTATCGCCATCAGCATGGTGAGCGCAGTGTAGGGCAAGGCATCCTACAACTAATTGAATCTGGGACAGCATTGAGAGAAGAACTGATCCTCTGTACTAAGGGAGGCTTTATCCCTAATCGGGACCGGGTCAATTGGTTTCGCCAGGAGTATATTGAAAATAGCAGTTTTAACCTCTCGGAGGCAGACATAGTTGCCCAGTGCCACTGCATGCATCCTGCCTATCTTCATGATCAACTAGAGCGCAGCCTCGTTAATCTGGGATTAGAAGCAGTGGATATCTATTACATCCACAACCCAGAAACCCAACTTTCTGAAGTAACACCTGAGGTATTCTATGCAAGACTAAAAGCTGCTTTTGAGTTTCTTGAGAGTGCTGTTGATGCTGGAAAAATCAGTGCCTATGGTCTTGCAACTTGGAGCGGATTTAGAGTAACACCCCTCGAAAAAAATCATCTTGATTTGGCTAGAATAAAAGCGATCGCAAAGTCAGTGGCTAGTGGAAAGGAAAGCCATTTTCGATTTATTCAATTGCCTTTAAATCTAGCGATGCCGGAAGCTTTATTGTTGCCAACTCAAAGCCTTGAGGGGAAGTTAGTTCCTGCAATTGAAGCCGCCCAGCGTCTAGGGATTACACCTATTGCTAGTGCAGCAATCGCTCAGGCAAAAGTTTTAGATAACATTCCAGCCCAAATTGCCTCAAATCTAGGTGATCTTATTGAAACCAATGCTCAGTTGGCTCTTCAGTTCACCCGCAGTGCTCCTGGCTTGCTGACAGCTCTGGTTGGTATGAAAACACCGAAATATGTTGCAGAAAATCTAGCGCTCACTAGAATTAGTCCCATGGCAGAAACCAATTTTCAATTGTTTAAAGGCAAATTGATTAAGTCTAACGATAACTAGTAGGAATTTAGTTAAAAATAGAGCATAAGTCAGTATAACGCAATTTATACTGTGTTTTGAGCTAATCAGTCGAAGATTTAGTTGAGTTATTCACCATCTAAGTTATAGATTCGACTGGGTCGGGGTAATGTTCCTTTAAATTTACATAAAATTAATACTTTATTGCCGAGTTTTGTGCATTCTATTTTTCTCTTAGCAACTAATTAAAGCTTCTGTAAACATACACTGTAGAGCTTGGCAAGGCTGTTAAGCGTTGTTATATTACATTCATTACAAAATAAATTCTGTCAGTCAAATGACAACTACAGCTTGAGCAACTTTTGATGAGTATACGCAATCCAAGTTGCTCACAAATTTTCAAGTCATCTTCATATAAAGCTGGTTATTCACTTCTTGTTAATTCTTGGAATTGGCTCGATTTTAAGTGTCTATTAATAGACATTGGAAATCAAATATTTTCTGTCAAGTTTTATTTGGAAATTTTGACTGACTTAGGAGTTAGTAAATAAAAAGAAACATGAAAAAGCTACTACGGACTTTACAAATTAACTTTCCCTACCTACTCGACAAGAAATTTAGATTGATGAGGCTCTTTAGAAACCGACTGGAAATTCCCTTTGAAAATGATTTCCATGCTCTTTCTTTATTTCCTGATCTTGAGGGAGCATTATTTTTAGATGTTGGTGCTAACAGAGGACAAAGCACGGACGCTATCCTTATGAAACGAAAGAATATAAAGAATATTCGGATTCACTTGTTTGAACCAAATGAATTACTCTTGGAAAATTTGAAAGGTATGTTCGGTAATAATGAAGGAATAGTCATCAATAATTTTGGTTTGGGAGATGAAACTGTAGAAAGCGTTCTTTTTATTCCCTTCTATAAGAAATGGATGTTTGATGGCCTGGCTTCTTTTAATGAAAAAAAGGCAAAAAACTGGTTAAAAGATAGACTTTTCTTCTATCGCGAGCAATTTCTTACTGTTCGTAAAGTAACAAGTCACATAAGAAAACTAGATGAATTAAACTTAGATCCATTTTTAATAAAACTTGATCTTCAGGGTTATGAATATAGTGCCTTAAAGGGTGGCGAACAGACTATAAGAACCTATGAGCCTGTGTTATTGATTGAGTCGCCTGATCAGAGGATTATCAATTATCTAAAAGTCTTTGGTTATCAACTATACGCTTTTAACGAAGGAAAATTCTTACCTGGTATTAAGGGTAAAATAAACACCTTCTTTATGACTCAGCAAAAATGGTCTTTGGTGAGAAATGTTACTTGACCCATAAAGTGACTAAGTTGAAAGGTATAGCAACGGACATATCAGTTAGGACATTCTATTTTGATTCAAAGGGAGCAGGGAGCAGGGAGCAGGGAGTAGGGAACAAGGAAGTGTCCTAATTATAGTGGCGACGGCTATAAGCCAGTGGATCCAAGCAAGATGCAGCAGCTACTAGTAGCTTCACTCTAGCTCAGCACCAGTTAATTATTTTGTTGCAAAGTCTTAATTAATGCTTTGTAGGCAGGCTTAGGCCGATAAAACTGGTCAAAAATTAGGGGGGCTTCTGGATCATCAGGAGATTGGCGCAGCCAAGTATGACGATCTGTGAAGCCCCACAGGACAAAAGCTTTGCAGTTTGGTGCTTCTTGGCACACTTGAAGCATTTGTGAGTAGATGGAAGCTTGGGCTGCTAATCTCTCCTTTCTGGTTCCAATGCCAGTGTTGATTTCCACATCCATCTCGGTGATATGTACTTCTAGCCCTAATTCTGCTAGGCGTTCTATATTTTTGGCAACGTCTTGGGGCTTTGGTGGTGACTTGAGGTTAAGGTGCATTTGAAAGCCGACCCCGTCAAGAGGAACGCCTCGTTGCCGCAAATCTTTGACCAGATTGTAGATGGCATCAGACTTTTGCCCTAATCCTTCACCGCTAACGTCGTTGTAGAATAAGCCAGCTTGGGGGTCTTTCTCATGCGCCCAGCGAAATGCCAATTCAATATATTCTGACCCGATAACTTTTTGCCACAGTGAACCACCCATTTTCCCCTCAGGAGTGATTGCCTCGTTGACCACATCCCAGGAAACTAATTTTCCCCGAAAGTGGCTGACAACTGTGTAGATGTGTTCTTGCAGAATATCAAGGAGCTGCTCACGAGTGAAATTGCTCTTGTTAAGCCAATCAGGGTTTGATTTGTACCATACTAGCGTGTGACCCCGCACCTGCATATTATGAGTTTTTGCAAAGCTGATGATTGCATCTGCCTTGGTGAAATCATAGCGTAGGCGCTCGGGGTGTACCGTTTTGAATTTCATGGCATTTTCTGGCGTTAAAATATTGAACTCCCTGGCGAGTACTTCTTGATAGTGTGCATCATTCTTCAACGGTTGCGCACTGACTGCTGCACCTATCCAAATTCCTTGTTGTTGAGCTAGGAAACGTAGTGAAATCCTAGGAATTCTTGACTCGGTAGTAGTAACTATCAGTAGTGTCAGGGTTAACATCACTGCTGACAGCAAATAAGATATCAACCGACCAGCTTTAATCTTCACGCCTCTTAATTTAGACAGAACATAGTGTCAAAGTGTGCAAAGCCACTAGTAACCGATATCATCGATACATATAGATGCTTGTTGAAATGACATTTCAATTGTTAGTTTAACACGCTAATTACAGAAGGTTGTTAAGTTGTCAAGATAATTTTGAAAAATACGGAAACTTAGATGAATAATTATTCAGATGAGTACGAATTGAGTACCCTAAATTTCTATAAAGAGAATCACGGTAAACAACTTTATTACTACTGGCAGGGAGAAATTTGGTGGATAGAACAACCAGATAAACCTAGAGAGAAATTATTCTCAATCATTGGCATGAATGCTACTAAAGTGTTTCTCAAGCCTGATCCTAAATACGGTGAAGTAGGATATCGGCTCAATAGGGAAATTGGGTTATTTTGCGACCCAGTGACCAAGGAAATCTTACATTACTGGAAGCCGACAAAAGATAGTAAAAAGGTGCCAGTGGTGCATATTGCTAACCGCATGGTACAAGGAGCAGTACGAGAAAGGAAGATAGTGATTCCTCAAAGGACTGGATATGTTACTAAAGTTAATGAAATTCCCTTGGAATACCCCCACCCCTTGGCAACCGATAGCAAATACCAAGACTATTGCTCCGGTAAAACATTCAAGGGAGTTGAATATTTCACATCTAGTTTCTCTCGACCTGGTGTGAAGGATGTGCCTCCAGCTCTATGGGCAAGAGATTGTCCCTGGATGCCTTGGATGAAGTTAGGTTATGGTCATCCTGCGAGATTGAGGTATGAGACAACTATCAAACGAGTTGAGTCATTCGAGCAGCTCCATCCTAATTTGGTCAAGCTCGTGAGGGAAAGATTGCCCATCTATGAATTTACACCAGATGAGTGTGATGAGCCTAATATGACTAGTATTCTCTACTTTAAAAAGCACCTTGAATTTTATTTGAGAGGAGAAACTTTTCCTGTAGAGGAAACTGCCTGAGTTAAGCTGTTGTGCATTTTTAATGCACAACAGCAAGGCAGGAGGCAGAAGGCACAAGAGTTTCAGCCATTAACAATCAACTCAAAGGTAATAAGCAATAAATATTCTTTTTGTTACTTATTACTTATAGTCAGGTTTAAGAAAAAATAGGTTGGGTGAACAGTAATTCAATCCAACCTATTGATGCTTGAAAACTAACTAGAAAAATCCTAGAGTTTCACCCCACATTCGGGGCAAAAATTATTACTTGCTGGATTCTTGGCTCCGCAGTTACTACAATAGATGATCTCAACAGCTTGTTCAGG
This sequence comes from Symploca sp. SIO2E9, assembly GCA_010692645.1. Lineage (GTDB taxonomy): Bacteria > Cyanobacteriota > Cyanobacteriia > Cyanobacteriales > Coleofasciculaceae > SIO3C6. The sequence goes on along the minus strand of JAAHGS010000033.1, from coordinate 11,246 downwards.
TTTAGGGCGTTCTGGCAAACCTATCATCTGAGCATTACTTTGACCAGGAGCTACCATTGGGTAACAGTTCTCGTTACGGTTGACCAGTATATTGGCAAGTACAGGACCTTCGTGGGCTATGATTTCAGTGATTGCTTCTTGGAGTTGCTCCCGAGAATTGATCGTTATGCCCTTAATGCCATAGGCATCGGCTAATTTCGTAAAGTCTGGCATGCCGACTTCCATATTAGAGGATGAATAACGCTTTCCATAGAAGGTCTCTTGCCACTGGCGCACCATTCCCTGCCAACCATTGTTGATAATTACTGTTTTGACATTGATGCCATAGTGTGCCAGAGTTCCCAATTCCTGGATATTCATCTGAATACTAGCATCACCGGCAATACAGATTACCTGTTCGTTTGGAAGCGCCACTTTGACACCCATGGCAGCAGGCAAGCCATAGCCCATAGTTCCGAGTCCCCCACTAGAAATCCACTGGCGCGGTCCATTTTTGAGGAATTGCGCTGCCCACATCTGATGTTGACCTACATCGGTGGTATAGTAAGCATCCGGTGCCTGATGCCCCAGTTCCACAATTACTTCTTGGGGCGATAAAATATCCTCATATTGAGGAACCTGTAAGGGGTACTCCTGACGCCAACGGTTAATTCGTTCGAGCCAATCCTGAGTTTGCTTTAGTGCTGCTGGCAGATTTATTTCATTGTATCGGTGCAACAGATCAGTTAGGACCCGTCGCACATCACCGACAATTGGCACTTGCGGGGTTCGGTTTTTACCCACTTCAGCGGGGTCAATGTCAATATGAATCACTTGGGCATGACAAGCAAATGCATCCAGCTTACCAGTAACCCGGTCATCAAAACGTGCCCCGACGGCAATTAGCAAGTCGCACTCACTGACGGCAAAGTTAGCATAGGCAGTGCCGTGCATTCCCAGCATACCGATGGATAAGGGGTGAGATTCGTCAAAGACACCCTTGCCCATTAGAGTTGTGGTTACCGGAATTTGGAAGATTTCTGCTAATTGCTGCAACTCAGCATGGGCTCCAGCAGCAATTGCGCCTCCTCCTACATATAGCAGGGGTTGGCGCGCCTCGCGCATCAATTGCAGCGCCTGGTTAATTTGGCGGGGATTGCCTTTGAGAGTCGGGCGATATCCCCTCAGTTTTACTGTACCAGGCTCTATGGGTATATAGTCACATTCTTCTAAGCCGACATCTTTGGGAATGTCAATCAGTACTGGTCCGGGACGTCCTGTGCTAGCAAGGTGAAAGGCTTGAGCGACAATCTGCGCCATATCACTAGCTTGGCGCACTACATAGGAGTGCTTGACAATTGGTAGGGTAATACCATATATGTCTGTTTCCTGGAAAGCATCAGAGCCAATTGCCGCCCGGCTCACCTGAGCAGTGATCACTACCATGGGAATCGAGTCCATATGAGCAGTGGCAATACCTGTAACTAGGTTAGTGGCTCCAGGTCCTGATGTGGCAAAACAGATGCCCACTTTACCAGTGGCACGGGCATAGCCGTCGGCAGCATGGGTAGCTCCTTGCTCATGTCTGACTAAAATATGCCGGATTTGACCAGTGGCTTCCCACTTGTAGAGTTCATCGTAAATAGGAAGAATTGCACCGCCAGGATAGCCAAAAATACATTCAACGCCGTGGCGTTTGAGGCTGTCAATTAAGGCAAAGGCACCAGTGCGGCGACTGATGCTCTTCGGTTGGGATAGTTTGGTTGCAAGTTTTTTTTGGGAGATGCTTTGAGATAACACTAGATAACCTCAGATAATAATTAGGTTTACATTTTAAATTTTGTATTCAATGTTAATTGGGATTGAACAAAACTTTGTATTAATGATTTTTTTTGTTAAGCTTTGCTTAACAAAGTTTGATTGCAGGCTGTTTTTTTTGCAAGGAGGTGTTTAATGTCAACAAAACTTTTTACCAGCATTTTAATCTACTCGTGATCTTAATTACATTCTTTATATGGATCTAATTATATTAAAAAGTTTTTAGTTTTTTTATCCATAACACTACCTGCCAAATAGCAATAAAACCGACCTTGGCCAGAGTCAGTTTCAGCATGGTATATTTATGGGTAGAGGTTTAGTGAAAAATTATTCTGAAATTCGGCAGCTAAATAAGCAGTATAAACCCCATCATATAATAATACCACTCAATCTCAGGGTGTATGGTAGTAGATGTTACTCACAAGTCCCGAAAGCCTTGTCGGATAGAGGAGAACAGCAATAATTTGGGACTATTGTCGTTGACACTAATTCTGACCAAAGTCTGGCAAAAGTACTGGAGCAGAAGCTAAGGTAGAGTCACCCCTGAGAGTCAGTGATGACAATGAAACCTGCTCCTTATTCAAGAAGAAGAGAACCAGGGAAGTTTAAAAACCGCGCTTCTGGCAGGAGGAAGGCTCAGAAGGTGGTAATGCTCATCTACCTTAGTTTGGTTCTCCCCATCAGTATTGGGGGAATAGTGTTCTTAAGTGCTGCTCAAAATGTAACTATTGGCGGTGTTCCTGTGCCTATTTTGATCAATTTTTGGCAAGATAGAACAGCGCGAAATGCCTATTTTAATGGAAAAGGCAAGAAACTCCATGATCGCCTTGATCAGATGGGCATCGAAGAACGTATGAAAGACTACTATCGATCGCAAATCAGTGATGAGGTGGAACTAGATCAGCATATACATCAAATTCTCTACAATCGGACAGGTTACGTAGGCGAAGCCTACAAAGTCAATTCAGAAGGGATTTTGGTTTTGAAAAATCCGGAACAATAGCCTCTAGCAATTGGCTAAACTGTTACACATTTAACTTACCTCTAAGGAATTGCCCCCAGACTTCACAGCGCTTTTCCTTTGGATGGACAAAATTATCCAGTCGGATAGGAATGTAAGCAACAAAGCTTTGAGCTACCCATTTGAAAATCGCTATCAACCGGGATTTTAGCAAAAAAAGGGGTTTAAAGCCTTGTTCTTCTAAGACGGTGGAGTCTTAAAAGAAACAAGCTTTGGAATTAGTCTACTAAGGCTGATTACCAAAAGTGTTGCTTGATGACATCTAAGCGTGATATACTCCAATGGTCAATGTGGCAAACAATTAGTCCCTCTGCATTCAGTTTTAATTCACTCCAACCAGGAATGGCAATCCTAGGCTTCCAAGGTAAAGGAGTCGTCCAGCTAAGAGTCCAGCGAGTTTGGATAGTATTCCCTGATTTCTCAATAGCATGGAGATTCAGCTTGGGATCACCAAACCAGCGCTTGATAAAGCCAATCATTTGCTTATACCTTTCCAGACCACAAAACTGATTTAATGGGTCTTGAAAGAAAACATTTTTGGCGTAAATAGAGTAAGTTTGATCAGCAGGAAAGTTTTCATAATCCTGTTGGAGAATTTCAATAATATTCATTTAACAGGGATGTTTATCTAACACCTCTATTTTCCCTTTATAGCGACAAAAAAGAAAATAGCCAGTGCAGACTTTCAGGCCAATTTTAGTAGTAGGTCTTCTTGGGCAGAGTTTTGCAGAAGCTTTGCCTCAGGGCTAGTCGGTGGCATCATTAGATTCATTATCTCTCTGTGAAGATGAGGTTAATTCTAGTGTAGATTTTGGGGAAACTCGAATTATTGACTCTTGAGAAAACTCTTCAAGACCTACAGCGCTCAAAAGCTTGCTCCATTCAGCTGCTACCTCTAAATTATCTGGATTTTCAAGACGTAGCTGTGCTAGGCTTGCCAAGGCGTCGTGCCAAATTTCTGCCTCCGCATACAGTTCAACTCGTTTTGATAGTGATAATTGTCTCAGCTGATGGTTGAGCATAGAATTTAATTTTACCCGTCTAACCCACCCTTCTACAGCAATATCCATAGAACGCTCGTCTGGGTCACAGATAACAGAGAAAGACCACTTATAATTGCTATTTACCTTCAAAGGGGATACGCCTTCATGATTAGGTAGACTAATCGCCAAAATACCAGCTGTTCCATTACTATTAAACCTGGTTTGATAAATATCCTCACCGTCTTGACTCTCAAGCAAAAACTCTACTGGTATTGACTCATTCTCCAAGGATACGGCAGGCACATAGACAAAAAATTGGGGATGTGTGTTTTCGGTTACACCAAAGTTATTGCTGGGGAGGAGAGCAGTTAGGGGTTTACCAGTAACTCGGCAACTTTGACGAGGAGTACGCGTTCCTGCACCTGTTCTATGATCAGGCGCACCAATACCACTTGGTGGCAAGTACTCCTTGGCTTCCCAGAGAGTTGGTATCCCTTGAGCAGTAAGGACTTGCGGTATCTGTGCTAGAGTGCAGACAACTGTGAGCAGAGTCAGTTTCAGAGATAGTGTTCTAAAAGATTTAAAAAGATGAAACCTTTGCTGTGCCATAACATCAATTAGTTATTGGTTGCTAATTTGGTTGGCACCCTAGTTAAGACAGTTCTGTAGAAATTTGGTTTTGCCTGATCCCATCAAGGGGTTCTGGGTAGTTGCTTACTTTTAGTTGATAGAGTTGGCAATTGCTTCCGAAGTTCAACATAAAAGCAAAGAATTGACACCAAAACAGTTTCACCGAAGTTTTGAACACAATTGGTAACTAAGGAATTGTTTTGGTGCCAGGGCATTTATTGCTTACTAGTTGTTATAGTTGCCGGCATCGGAAACCATGGTTCTACAGAAGTTGTACGTAGATTCACTGATTCGAGTAGTTTATCCCAAGCGCTCGCTAGGCTAGCATCTTGAGGGTGAGTGCGTCTGAGTTCGACTAAAGTACTTACGATTTCATACCAGAGTCGCTCATCGGCATACAAACTTAAGCGGTCTTGAGCAGTCGCCTCCTGGAGACGAAGTTCAAGATTTGATTCAGCTGCAACTCTCTTAATCTTGCCCCCAACGATGAGATCTGCTGAGCGATCCATTGGATCGCACACTAAAGATAACCGCCACTGGTATTCTTGGTCAATCTTCAGAGGTAAAAAGTTTGCCAAGGCCGGGAGAGTTAGGCTCATAATACCGTAACCACTTGAGGTGTCCTCAGCAGATTTGGGCAAGGAATACTTGGCTGAGTAAACTTCCTCTTGATTGGCATTAAGCAACACAAACTCTGCAGTCGATGCTGAGGTCTTAGGCTGATACCAAAATACAGTCGGATATGCTGCTAATGTAGTTCCTACTCCCGAAGCCGGAACTATAGCCATCAGGGGTCGATCACTAGTAAAACAGGAACTACTCCTTGTCGCTCCTGCTTGAACACGGCGAGGACCATTTCCTTGAAAAGAGATATTTTTAGGATTGAACTCCCATTGCTTCGGTATCCTGCTGCTAAGTGAGGAAGACCCCAACTTTGCTGGTGTCTGTGCAGAAACACTAACTGCAAGAGCAAGTGTCAGAGCCAAAGCTTTTATTGTTAAACGTGATGAACGAGTGAACCAAGCCATGATCAAAGTTTTTCTTGGTAAAACAGTGTCTATCTATGAAAAAAGATGGCAGTACTGCAGCCTAGGTTCCAACAAACTCCCCTTAAGTCTATGATAATCAGGTTCTAAAGATAGCACTTGCCTGAGTTTCAGGATTTAATAACTTGAAGCGATGGAGGCATCGGCACCCTTAGTTTCGAATCTTAAATATACATCTTCATCTAGGTTAAGCATGATTCCTGATTCAGCTTTCTCTGGCCTGCTACCACAAAATCACTGGTTGCGCACAATTAGACCAATTGGCTCCTATTCCCTGCAAGGCATAGCATTTTGGGGAGATAAAATTATTGCTATTGATGTTACCACTGGCTGTTTGCTGCAAATTGATCCCCTCAGCGATAACACGACGATTTTGAATCCGTCTCGCGAGTCAGATTTAGTTGGTGCCACGGGTTTAGCACTTTCTGGAGATACTCTTTGGTTGACCTGGAAGAATGCAGTTTACTGTTGCCACATCAATAGCGATTTCACTCTTGAACACTTTGTTACCTTGCCTTATACAGCTAACGGCATTGCTCTCAAGGAGTCAACTGTCTATGTAACCTGTCAGAGAGCTGGGTGTATTTTCGTCTACAGCCGGGAAAATGCTCGCGAGATTACTCGCTTTTATGCCCCAGGCGTCGGCATAGAGGAAATTACCGTGCAGAATGAGGAGCTTTGGATTTGTGATACTGATGAACAGACAGTTTACTGCCTTGATCGAGGAACTGGTGAAATTCAATTTAGTGTTCTGACACCTTTTGAGCAACCTACTGGCTTAGCATTTCACACTGAACCTCAAACTGGTAAGGATATTCTCTACGTTGCCTATGCTCAGGAGGAACCCTACATCAGGGATAACCCCAACGCTGAACCTAATCACGAATTACAGTATCGCGATCGCACTTTCATTCACCCCCTAACATTTAGTTACAATCGGGAGGGTAACTATGCTCTCTCCAACGGATATCTGATTGAAATGTCTTATGTCGAGGAACTATCCCCCCTCGAAGATGTTGAATTAAAGCAAGTGGAATGGTGCATTGCCTTGCCTACAGAAACTGATCGGCAAAAGGTCAGAAAGATTGAACCAGTTGGCCTGCCTTTTACCGAAGAAATTCAGGATGACCAGCGGGTAGCGGTGTTTAAATTCGACGTCCTCAAGCCAGGTGAACGTCATCTCTTTGGCTGGAGGGCTCTGCTAGAAGTATGGAGTATCAAATACCGCCTGACACCACGAGATGTTGAGAAATTGCCCGAGTTGCCCCCAGGGTTCCAAACTCGCTACTTGGTTGATGATGACGATTTGGCAATGACGACAGAGATAATTCGCCGTGCTGCTACAGAAGCAGTTGGTCGTGAGACCAATTTTCTGCGTAAAGTTTACAGTATCCGCAACTATGTTTACGATAAACTCTCTTATGGCATCAAACCCCAAATCGATACCCCAGATATCGTTTTAGAACGGGGAGTTGGCTCCTGCGGGGAGTACCTAGGATTACTACTAGCTCTCGGACGCCTCAATGGTATTGCCTGCCGTACTGTTGGTCGCTACAAATGTCCTCTCCATCCTGACTATCTTGGTGTTCCTCTCGAGCCTGATTTTAATCATGTTTGGATGGAATTTTATGTGCCAGGTAAGGGCTGGTTGCCGATGGAATCAAATCCTGATGATACTGTAGAAGGTGGTCCTTACCCTACCCGTTTTTTTATGGGTCTTGCCTGGTATCACGTAGAAATTGGTAAGGGCATTCCCTTTGAAGTCTTAAAGAGCCAGGGCGTTCCTGTCAATAAGGAGCAGATTTCTATTGGCGAATTAGCAATTAATCATGTGAGATTCAAGATTTTGCAAGAGTTGTATGAAGTATGAAATCAACTTCCCCGCGCTACTTTAGGTTTAAAGGATTAATCGCTAACATATTGACAATTCATGGAAGTTATCCCAGCAATTGATTTACTCGAAGGTCGATGTGTGCGTCTTTATCAGGGAGATTATGCACGCTCACGAGTCTTTAACGAAAACCCAACTGAAGTTGCTAGAAGTTGGGTTGATCAGGGAGCCTCGCGACTGCATGTTGTTGACTTAGATGGTGCCAAAGTAGGTAAACCTGTAAATACCAAGGCAATTGAAACAATTGTGCGGGCAGTATCGGTACCAGTTCAAGTAGGGGGAGGGTTGCGAAACCGCACCAGTGTCTCCCAATTATTAGATCTCGGTGTTGAGCAAGTCATTTTGGGTACTGTTGCTGTTGAAGAACCCGAATTAGTCAGGGATTTATGCGCCCAATTCCCGGCAAAAATTGTTGTCGGTATCGACGCTCGTCGCGGATGGGTGGCTACTCATGGCTGGTTAGAAACCTCAGAGGTTACTGCAATTGAATTCGCTCAACAAGTACTCCAGATGGGTGTTGCTGCCATCATTTACACTGATATTCACCGCGATGGCACCCTTACTGGTCCCAATCTAGAAACTCTCAGAGAACTTGTTAGTAGTGTTTCAATCCCAGTGATTGCCTCTGGCGGTGTTAGCTCTATCACTGACTTGTTGAGTTTACTTGCCCTGGAACCCCTTGGCGTCAGTGGTGCGATTGTCGGTCGTGCCCTCTATGATGGTCAGATTTCTCTGGTTGAAGCTATCCAAGCAGTTGGTTCTGGGCGTTGGCAAGATGTTCTTCCTAATAATGGTTTTTCAACATTTGCTTGATTGAGTATAGAAACGTCCCGACGGGACGTTTCTACCTCATCTTCTTTTACATTCTCTCTAGCACCGTAATTCCTAACAGAGATAATCCTAGTTTCAGAGTTCTGGCTGCCAAGTCGCACAGTGCCAACCGTGATCTTCGCTGGGGTTCCTCCGCCTGTAGAACCGGACATTGATCATAGAATTGATTGAATTTTTGACTCAGTTCAAACAAATACTGACAGAGTCGATTCGGCAGCAAATCTTGCTCCACTTCAGTTAGAACTTCACTCAGTTGTAGTAAATGCTTGCCTAGCACTAATTCTGTGTATTCTTGCAGCAAAATTGGGGTATCTGCTCCCAACTGACCCAAGTCAATGTTACCCTTGCGACTAATGCCTTGCACTCTGACATAGGCATAGAGCATGTAAGGGGCGGTATTTCCCTGAAGTGCCAGCATTCTATCAAAACTAAAGATGTAATTGCTGCTGCGATTTTGACTCAAATCAGCATATTTAACTGCACTAATGCCAACTACTTTAGCAACATGAGCTTTGAATTGCTCTGTTTCGCCACGCTCCTCTTCCTTGAGCCTGGTTTCAAGATCATTATAGGCACGTGCGATCGCTTCATCCAATAGATCACGCAAGCGCACAGTTTCTCCAGAGCGAGTTTTCAATTTCTTACCATCTTCACCCTGTACTAAACCAAAGGGTATATGTACCACCTCAAGATTCTCCAGGAGCCAACCAGCCCTACGTGCTACTTGAAATACTTGAGCAAAGTGATTTGCTTGTCCAGTATCTGTAACGTAAATAATCCTTTGAGCCCCGTCCTGCTCAATCCGGTAACGCAGCGCTGCCAAGTCAGTTGTAGCATAATTGTAGCCCCCATCAGACTTCTGCACAATCAAAGGTAGAGGATTACCCTCCTTGTTAGTAAATCCTTCTAGGAAGACGCAGCTAGCACCAGCACTTTCTTCTAATAAACCTGAGTGTTTTAAATCTGCTACTACATCTGGTAGTAAAGGATTATAGAAAGATTCGCCCCGTTCTGTAAGTTCAATATCGAGTAAATCATAGATAACCTGAAATTCCCTTCGCGATTGCTCACACAACAACTGCCAAGCTTTACGGCTTTCTATATCTCCAGCTTGCAGTTTGACGACTTCTTGCCTAGCGATTGCTTGAAACTGGTCATTGGCATCAAATCGCTGCTTAGCTTGCCGATAGAAAGCTACTAAGTCTCCCAAATCTAAGGCATCGGATTTGGTTAATGCTTCTGGGTAAGCTTCCCTCAAATAGGCAATTAACATTCCGAACTGAGTACCCCAATCACCTACGTGATTTAGCCTGATGACATCGTGACCACAAAATTCTAAGATACGGGCAATAGAATCCCCAATAATAGTCGAACGCAGGTGTCCTACGTGCATCTCTTTGGCAATATTGGGTGAGGAAAAATCTACGATTACACGCTTAGCTATTTTTACTGGTTCTACCCCTAGGCGCGGATTAGTAAGAATATTCCTTAGCCTTGTTTCCAGATAAGTCGGTTCCAAGCTCAAATTGATAAACCCAGGACCGGCAATACTCGGTGCCTGACAAATACCGCCTACATCAAGATGCTGCAATAGTGTTTGCGCAATCGCCCTTGGTGGCTGTCCCAACTGTTTGCTCAAAGCTAAGGCAACATTTGACTGGTAATCACCAAATTTTGGATTACTTGCAGGTACCACCATAGGGTCGATCCCCGCTAAGTCAGAACCAAAGGCGGAGGTTAGGGCTTGAGTAAATTTTGATTTTAGCTGTTCAAGAGGATGGCGGCAGTTGTTTGATGAACTCACAAATTACCTCGGAAAAATATAATTTTTGGTTTTTGGTGACAATCTCTAGTCTGGAGGTTTTTTTTTGATTGAGTCTGAGGTACTTTTTTCTAAGTTCATACTCAAATCTAACCAGCTTGAGCGAGTTATTGGACCGCTACTAGAGATAAAGTCAACGCCTGTCTCTGCCACAGCACGAATAGTTTTTAAGGTAATGTTGCCCGATGCCTCGATTTTGGTTTGATTTTGATGTGAGCGAATTAGCTGCACAGCTTGGCGCATTAACTCAAGAGACATATTATCTAGCATAATAATGTCGGCATTTTCGTTAAGGGCGGCTTCTACTTCTGCCAGAGTAGTGGTTTCAACTTCTATGCTCAACGGGTAGGGAATCTTGTCCCTAATCTGATTGATTGCCTCGGCAATACCGCCAGCAGCAGCAATGTGATTATCCTTAATCATCACAGCATCATCTAATCCCAGGCGGTGATTTATTGCTCCTCCTAAGTGCGATGCATACTTCTCCAAAAGTCTCAAACCAGGAGTAGTTTTGCGAGTGTCTACCAATCGCGCTGGCAAATCTGCGATGTTTTCAACATACTGAGCAGTGAGTGTGGCTATGCCACTGAGGCGCATAGATAGATTTAAGGCAACTCGCTCTCCCATTAATAGAGTATCTAGAGGTCCATAAATGCGAGCAACCAATTGCCCTTGATCACAAGTTTCACCTTCACCAAGGATGGGAGTAAAACTAGCTCCCTCATTCAATAAGCAGAAGACGCGTGCCGCTATCGGCAATCCAGCAATTACTCCCTTTTGCTTGGCTATCCAATTAGCTTGACCAAATTCTATCTTTCCTGTCAGCAAGCTCTGAGTCGTGTGGTCTCCTCGACCTATATCTTCTAACAACCAACTATGCAGGAGCGGATCTAAAACCACCCAAGGTGGTAATACATAACTTTGATTCACAACAGTAGTTTCAATTTTTTCAGTAGATGTACTCTCGACAGATTGTAACTTCGCTTTGTTTGTAGCGATTCAGTAGCCAGGAGCTAGTAGTCGAGTACTCAGAGCATACTGTAATGATTAGCAAACATTGGCTCAGAACACTTTCAGATAGGTAATTGCAGTCACTTGAAAAAAAAATGGAAAAAGGGGTTGACACTCTCAAAAAATCGGGATACATTAGAAAAGCGCTGAAGGAAAGCAACGCCAACCGCCAGCGCCCCGAACCTAGAAAAACAAATAGTTTGAAAGCGAAGCC
>JAAHGS010000329.1 GCA_010692645.1 Symploca sp. SIO2E9 | reverse complement strand
GCGGAGAGGGGGAGACGCGGAGACGCGGAGATGGGGGGATGGGGAGAGGGGGAGAGGGGGAGACGCGGAGACGCGGAGATGGGGGGATGGGGAGAGGGGGAGACGCGGAGACGCGGAGACGCGGAGATGGGGGGATGGGGAGAGGGGGAGATTAATTAATCGACAATCGATAGTTGACAGAGGAAAATGGCTGCCTATTGCGCCTTCGGTGGCACCGAGTCAAAATACTCTGGGCTTTATGTTGCCTTATACTCCCCTACACCATCTGATGCTGCGGCGGATGAATCGCCCGATTGTTCTCACTAGTGGCAATCTTTCTGACGAACCACAATGTCTTGATAATCAGGAAGCCCGCATTAAGTTGGGTAAGATTGCTGATTATCTGCTTCTGCATAATCGGGATATTGTTAATCGTGTTGATGATTCGGTGGTGCGAGTTATAGGGAGTGGGGAAGGAGTCACAGAGCAAAAATCGACTCATCAAAAGTCTTATCTTACTCAAACTCAAATACTGCGCCGTGCCCGTGGCTATGCACCTGCGCCCATTACTTTGCCTGCTGGATTTGAAGCTAAGTCTCAGATTCTGGCAATGGGTAGTGAACTTAAAAATACTTTCTGCCTACTGCGAGATGGACAAGCTATTCTCTCTCAACATCTGGGGGATTTAGAAAATGCTGCGGCTTTTAATGCTTTCCGCGATACCCTTAATTTCTATTTGAGTTTATTTGAACATCAGCCCAGAGTGATTGCTGTCGATAAACATCCAGAATATCTCTCTACAAAATGGGGCAAGGAAATTGCAGAGACTTTGCCTGAAAACTCTCTATACCAAGTCCAACATCACCATGCCCACATTGCTGCTTGTATGGCAGAAAATGGAATACCTCTTGATTCTCCTCCTGTTTTAGGTATTGCTTTAGATGGATTGGGGTATGGCGAAGATGGCACCCTTTGGGGGGGAGAGTTTCTTTCTGCCGATTATCGCGGATTTCAACGCCTGGGAACCTTTAAACCAGTGGCGATGATTGGCGGTGAACAAGCAATATATCAGCCTTGGCGTAATACTTATGCCCAACTACTCTCTGCTTTCAGTTGGGATGATCTACAACAGCACTATGGCGATTTAGAACTATTGACTTTTTTAGATAACAAGCCTCGTAAGCTTCTCAATCAGTTGATGGAAAAGGGGATCAACTCGCCTCTGGCATCCTCTTGTGGTCGATTGTTTGATGCTGTTGCCGCTGCTATTGGTATCTGTCGAGAAGAATGTAGCTATGAAGGACAAGCTGCCATGGAAATGGAGGCTATTGTTGATTTTAATAGTTTTAACGATATCGAAGAAGAGCTGGTTTACCCTTTCACTATCAATAGCAGGGAAAAAAATATCAACTCACTTCTATATATAGAACCACGCCCGATGTGGCTAGCTTTGCTAGATGATTTACAACAAAATGTCCCTAAATCCTTGATCGCAGCTAAATTTCATTACGGCTTGGCAAGTGCGATCGCTACTATGGTGAATCATCTATGTCAGTACAATGTAAGTAATCGAGTCGTACTAACAGGTGGTGTGTTTCAAAATCGTATTTTGCTAGAGCAAGTTAGGGGACGCTTAGAAGCGAAAGGAATAATTGTTCTAACTCATAGTTTAGTGCCGCCTAATGATGGAGGTTTATCCCTGGGGCAAGCTGTGATTGCAGCTAGTAGTCTGTCAAGTTTGAAATGATGAGTAGATACTGATGCCCAGACGCGGAGATGGGGAGACGCGGGGTGAGCGAAAAAAGGTGTGGGGAAATAATTAAGCAGACGCGGAGAAATCAAATCCCACGCAAAATTTCGTTCACCCGGAGACACGGGAAAAAACCAATCCTTCAAAAGAAGGTAAAAGACTATATTTGTCAAGGGTAGATTTTTGTCCTTTACACTGCTTAACAAAAAACTCGTCCTTCGACGGTAGTTAAAGTTCACCTACTGTTTTGTGTAATGGGCTTAAATTACACGGGAAATCAAGGGTTTCAGACGAGACTGGTGTTTTTTGACAAACAAAATGACAAGCTTACATCTATAGCTATTTTTCCATTGTCAACAAGATAAGTCAATTCTCACAGTAAATGAGAATATTCTCAATAATCGCCCTAATATGAAGTTAAGATACAAATGATTGATTGCTAATTTAAAACTGATGGCTAGAGTATGATTGTTTGTGCTTATGATAGCTGCCAAAGCAATTATTCACGCTCAAAGCTAATCCTTCACTTTGACTCTTAACTTGCTAAGTCCTATTCTTTGTGAGTTTTTATGATATAATTTTCTTTGATTGTATAAAAAATATATCCTTGACCACAATAATTGCATGGTAAACTATTTCCTGCTTTCATTTGCCTGCTTTCGTTTGACAGTTCAAAGATAGAGGCTTGCATAGGGGTGCTAGGTTAATGTCAAGGGATAAATTAATGCTGTGGTGGAATTGCTCTTGTACCCAACTAATTAATGAGAGAGTCAATTTAAAAGTTAAGCTCTTAAACTTCCTCTATCAACTATCGTCTGTTACTTGTATTACTTTTTCTCTACTATCAACCCCTGCACAAGCTCAATCGATTGTTGAAGCTAATGATGGCACGAGTACCAAGGTTACTGTTGACAGCAACCAATTTAATATTGATGGTGGTCAGTTTTCCGGTGATGGGACCAATCTCTTCCACAGCTTCCAGAAATTTGGTCTGAGTGAAGGTCAGATTGCTAATTTTATCTCTAATCCTGATATCCAAAATATTTTAGGGCGGGTTATTGGTGGTGATGCTTCTGTAATTAATGGCTTGATTCAGGTTACAGGAGGTAATTCTAATTTATTCTTGGTCAATCCTGCTGGCATTGTCTTTGGTGCTGGCGCTAGTTTAGATATACCTGGTTCTTTTACTGCGACGACGGCTACTGGTATTGGTTTTGATTCTGGTTTTTTTAGTGCGATCGCAGATAATGATTATGCAGAATTAGTAGGAACACCTAATAGTTTCGACTTTGCGGTTTTACAACCAGGTGCGGTCGTTAATTTGGCTGATTTGGCGGTTAATGAGGGTCAAAATTTAACTCTAGTTGCTGGCAGTGTAATTAGTAGTGGGACTTTAACTGCTTCCAATGGTCAAATTACGATTGAAACTGTACCTGGAGAGAATTTAGTCCGTATCTCTACACCGGACAATATTTTGAGTTTAGAGGTTTCTCCTTCTGTTACTGTTCCTCTTACTCCACTATCTTTACCTCAGTTACTGACGGTTGGTGGTGGTGATGCTACAGGAGTTGAGGTTAATAGTGATGGTACTGTGCAATTAACTGGTTCCGGTATCCAGGTAGAAGATGGTGATGTGATAGTTCAGGACATCAGTGCTGGCAA
>JAAHGS010000328.1 GCA_010692645.1 Symploca sp. SIO2E9 | reverse complement strand
TTGAGAAAAGCCAGAAGCAAGGCAAGTAACAAGAAACAAAAGCAGAAAGCATTAATCCTTTCTCTTTATAGTTAGCGGAATAAATACGCTAACTCGCTCCTCTCCCCCACCCCTTTTTTCGCTCACCCTTCCGTTGCTCATGGGTTCTTGCTCGAAGGGAACCAACTTAGGCTGTTAGCTTTACCTCCTTTCATCCCCGCTTTACGGATTGATGGCTAGTCGCTACCGTAGGGGAAGTGCTTTCATCACTGCACTTGTGAGGAAGGACTTGAGTTTTCTAGGATACTTCCTCTCACCTTCATGTCTATCAAGTTGTCAAGGTACTGTGATTGACCTTGCGACTAATCCCCCAAATCCTTGCATGGCTTGGTTTCTAGTCAACGAATCGCACTAGAGCCAAAACGCAAGAGTGTATTTTTTGTCGATGCTCCTGATTTGGCTAGGTGTGGGCAATACTGATTTTAACTAGTATCTAGATCTAGTCAGTTTCACCTTTAGTGACTTTCTCTATTCTTCACCAAGTATTGCTTCCATCTCTGATAGCAGTGCCTCTAGGCGTGAGCGCTTTTTAGGGTCTTTCCAAAACTTAGCTTTTTGAAGACGACGGTAAGTTGCATCCATCTGCTTTTTCAGCGGCGGCAGCTCCGGCGCTTTTTGCTCGGCTTTAATGCGCTCTTTTATCTGAGTGAGGGACAAATCTTCCTGTATTGCTGCCGACAACAAAGCGATTCGTGATTCGAGGTCTTTGACGCGAGCGATGACCTGGGCTTTGGTGTAAGCAATTTGTCCCTTCTGCAAAGCCTCCATCACCTCTTCCGGCAGATTGAGCAGCGGCAGCCGATTCTTCACAAAGGATTCCCTGGTCATCAGCCCCAATCCAGTAAATATGTCTTGGATGACCTGAGCTTCCGAATTACCCATAACGTTATGAGTAACCTTTCCTTCTACCTCATTTTGCATCCGGTGTAGAATCTTAATCGCTGCTGTTGTCGGCAGACCTAGTTTGAGGGCAATGAGCTGTAGGATTCCTTCCGTCTCCTCAACAGGGTTTAGGTCTTCACGGTGGAGATTTTCAATCAGAGCTAACTGCAAAGCTTCTTCGTCATTCAGTTGCCGCACTACGACTGGTACTTCAGTCAGTCCCACTTCTAGAGCAGCTCGATAACGTCGTTCTCCTGCAACCAACTCATATACTCCCTCACCATCGCCTCGCACCAACAATGGCTCTAGGATACCATGTTCTTTTACCGACTGCACCAACTGCTGCATTTTTTGTGGGTCAAAGTAACGCCGGGGTTGCTGTTGGGGTAACTTAATCGCTTCTATTGCCACTGACTCCCCTGCTGTTGGGGCATCTCCAAACAAAGCATCTAAACCAAGACCTTTGATCTGGCGGTAGGGTTGACTCACTTTAGACTTCACTTCAAACCCTCCATCGCGAGAGCAACTTGTTGCAACGTGGCAAGAGCGGGATGTTTTTTGTTGTAATCTGGCAAGGGGAGATGAGCCTCAGCTGCATCGGCGAGAGCTGTAGAGCGAGGGATTGGGGGAAAGACTTTTCCAAACTGAGACATTTGCTCGTTGATGGCAATCAAAGCTCGTACATCCTGGGAATTAGCTTTGGCATACATGGAGGGAACAAAGCCGGCAATTTCTAACTGACGGTTGGCTCTGGATTTGACTCGCGCCACTGTTGAAAGTAGAAGTTCGGTTCCGCAGAAGGCTTTGTATTGAGTTTGGATGGGTACTAAGACATGGGTGGCACTCACTAAACTAATATAACTTAGCAAGCCGAGGGAAGGAGGGCAGTCAATCAAGATAAAGTCATATTGCTCGTGTACGGGTTTGAGGGCATCCCGGAGACGAATATCCCGCATATCTGCCATTACCAGTTCTAATTCAGCACCGCTTAGTTTAATGTTGGCGGGAACCAAATCCATACCATGAAGGTTGGGGTGTATGGGTAAGGGATGATCTGCAATCACTGAGTCGTAGATTGTCTCCTTGAGTTCAGATGGCTCCAATCCCATAAAAAGTGTCAGTGACCCTTGGGGATCCATATCTACCAGAAGGACGCGGTGCTGGCGCTGTTGTAGGTGGTAGCCAAGGTTCATTGTCAATGTACTTTTGCCCACGCCCCCCGACTGATTAAATAAGGCAATAATTCGGCTCACTTGCTGTGTCCCACAATAAAGTCCCAAGCTTAGTAGATCACAAAATCAGTTAGATCCAAGCGATCACTACCTAATGCCCTTTATTTGAATAAGTTTTACTTGTATTGCTTTCCCGAAAGCTATCGCAGGATTTTCTAGAGGAATGTAGATAGTATCAACAACTTGGAAAATTCTGTCAACAGAAGGCAGAAGATAGAAGGCTCCAGGGTATAAGGTTCATGGGATGTCTAGGAATCTTGAACGCCTCGGGAAATCCCTTCATGTCCTTGCATGAAGGAGCTTGTATCCTCAAGACAAAAGTGAAAAGGAAACTATTTTGCCCTCTGCTTTTCAAGGCAAAAGCCTCCGATTTCACCCAATCGGTAGGGTTAAATTCCTTATGAGTCAAGCAACTGTTGCTGCAAAGTTTCCAACTAATCCGATTTGACCCAATCGGTAGGGCTTTGTTGTGACGCTTATCACACAAAAGGATACCATTGCAGGTTTCCAACTAATCCGATTTGACCCAATCGGTAGGGCAAATCAGGGTTTCTCACAGCAGAATCCCTACTTGTCCCAAGTTTCCAACTAATCCGATTTGACCCAATCGGTAGGGTATTCCAAGGGTTCCAAGCAACAATAGAGTTCTTGGTGTGTTTCCAACTAATCCGATTTGACCCAATCGGTAGGGGGAAGAGGCTTCTCAACTAGTCCAAAGGCACGAGGTAATGTTTCCAACTAATCCGATTTGACCCAATCGGTAGGGAGTTCGCCTAGCAGACCTTACCCAGCAAAGGTTTTAGCCGCCGAATCGACGCATCTCTAAAAAGTCTAACATTTCTTCCTCCAAATTGAGCAAAATGCATACCTCAAACCCTGTCACTGTAAGGTATCGACGCATCTCAACGAAAAATATAGGGTTTCGGCGATTGGGGGAGATGCGTCGATAAACGCCTGAAAATTTACCTCAAACCCATACAACATAATATTTTGGCGGTGGTTGGGGGGCATCGCTTCCAGTAATTAACGCCAAGCAATCGCAAGGAGAGTTCATATCCCCGACTTAAAGAAGTCGGGGAACTCCCAATATTAGATAGGAGGTTGTGCGATTCGTTGGCTAGAAACCATAACCCGCAAGGGTTATAGGGGGATTAGCCGCAAGGTATATAACCTTGACAACTGAATGACCATGTAGGTGAGAAACCTACCCCGCAGGTGCAGCGGTGAAAGCACTTCCCTCAGGTTTGAGACTAGCCATCAACGC
>JAAHGS010000327.1 GCA_010692645.1 Symploca sp. SIO2E9 | reverse complement strand
GTTTCATTGCTTCTACGTAACCTTTTAGTTTCATTACCGCAAATGCGTTCGTTTTGTCGGTGGGAACGACGACAGAGTCAGGATCCTCTTGGAGCATTTTTTGTAGTTACCTGTGCTTGCAGCTGCCGCGCCACTTCCAGGCAGCCACCAGGGCGAATGCTATGGTGTAACAGTTCAGAATTATTAATTCCGTGTAATCCTAGTAGATCAACATACTCCAGCTTCAAGAAAGCTAGGGATTGATTAAACTGACGCCTAAACTCTTTTGGGTCTGATTTGATCCCAATCTTAGTCTGAATAATCAGCTGCTGGCGTTCAAAAGTAGGCAAAATTCTTCCCAACTGCATTTCAGAGGTGCCATAGCCCCGAGCAGTTTCAATGTGATTAATACCAACTTCAATTGCTCTGCGAATCGTAGCTTCTAGATTCCGCTGATTATCTTGAGGAATTTGCCACCTGGGAACATCTTTCCATTTAAACTGATACCTCATGCCGCCACAAGATAATACCGGCATCTGTAACTGCGTACGCCCAAATCTTCGGTATTTCATGATCAGCTAAGTATCAAAGCTACTACTTTTTCTAATCTTGCCAGCGCTGAACCTTATCTTGTGCTGAATCTATTTCAAAATTCTCGAATCAGAGGCTGTCCATCTTTGACTTCGCCAACTAAAACGACATTAGCCACACCAACAAATAAACCATTTTCTAGGACACCAGGAATATTATTGAGTGTTTTTTCCAATTCAGCCGGGTTAGCAATGGAGTCAAATTTGACGTCAATTACCATATTGCCTTGGTCAGTAATCACTGGACCAGCTTTTTTTACACCCATGCGAAGCTCTGGTTTACCACCTAAGTTTTCAATAGCACGCATAGCTGGGGAGAGTGCCATGGGAATTACTTCCACTGGCAGTAGGAAGCTAGAACCCAGAGTCTCAACTAATTTAGTACTATCAACTACTACTATAAATTGTTCTGCTAGGGAATCGACTATTTTCTCGCGGGTGTGGGCAGCGCCTCCCCCCTTAACCAAATTCTTTTGGGGATCGACTTCATCAGCACCATCAATAGCAATGTCAATGTGATCCGTCGCATCGAGGGTAGTTAAAGGAATTCCGTACTTTTTGGCTAAGACTTCTGCTTGAAAAGAAGTGGGAATGCCCTTGATATCTTTGAGTTCGCCAGATTGAAGGCGATTACCCAAATGCTCAATTGCATAGGCAGTGGTTGAACCAGTACCTAGACCAACAATCGTACCAGAGAGTACGCGTTCGGCAGCAGCTTTGCCCACCTCCTGTTTCATCAACTTAACAGGGTCAATTTCTGCACTCATCACATCAAGTCCCTACTTAAATCTTTAAATCGACACACTAATACCAATTTGCTCTCTCCCCCTCTCCAAAGGCATAAATTGCTTTTTTAATTGCAACTTGATATAAATCCTTACTCCCAAGGGGGAGATGGGGAAACCTTTTTGCCTTCAGCTCGTCTATGAAGGTTCTGGGAAAACCGAGAACTCACCACCTAGGCTTTGTAAGTATTCCACCAACAAAACCTAAGCACTATAGGTTCTGGCGTTATTTTCGCAAAAATCTCAAATAACAGTACCAAGGAACTCTCAGGCGTTGTCGTTAGCTTCGAAATAGGGTTATCTAGACAAAAGCAAGCTATTTTTAGTAGGCAAACTAATCAGTTCTGATTGCTAATCTTCAGCAATCAGAGCCGTGACACTGTGTCACCTTGATTTTGCATTATTAAGCAAAGTGCTTACGGTTTTAGCTTTAAGAACTATCAAACCCTAATTTCAACCAGGAATAAGGGCTTATTTAGATTGAGCCGCTAAACGTTCCTTGAGAATAGCCAACTGTTCGGCCCAGCGAGGATCAGGTTGAACTGCTCCTGAATCGGTTGTTGGCTGCTGAGTTGAACGCTTCGACTTTTTATTCCCTCCACGACGCCCAGAGGGTTTATTGTTGGTGTTAGGCTTAGGTGAATCATCCTCCTCACTATTCTTCGACCTTGGCTGCGCTTTCTCAACTTTGAGAGCAACGTCTTTGAACATGTGACCGTTGAATTTGGCAATAATTTCATCTGCCAGTTCATCTGTGGGTACAGTAACAAAGCCGAAGCCCCGGCATTTACCAGTTTTGCGGTCTTTAATCACTTTCGTAGAAACAGATTCACCAGCTTCTGCAAAAATGGCGTGTAGTTCATCACGGTCTACTTGTTCTTTGGGCAAATTGCCTACATAAAGACGAACGGACATCAGAGATACCTCCAGACTTGGATTGCAACAAACTTTGTTCACACAGTAGCTATGCTGAATCAGGAGCGATGTGATTGACGAACACTTCTCTCTCCTTGACAATCTCTCAACGCGACCTATTAACTTCAACAGCACAGACTTATGCAGTAAAACCAAAACATTTTACACAATTAGACAGAACTCATCAGGAGCCATTGTTCTAACCTCGAACTCCTAATTACTGGAATTAAAGATAATCGCTTTCCCTTTACTATAATTATTACAGAATGTTTACACTTTCAAGTAGCTTAGGTGGGATTTCACACTTTAGCTTGTAAGGTAATTGACAAAAGCCAACTTAATTTTGCCTATGTTGCGAATGGTGCGACTGAACCCTGTAACAGATTTTATACTGCCACGAGTCCCATTATTGATATCATCGAGTCTATTGTCAATCACCTCAGCTGGCTTACAGCTTTTAGGATCAGAAGCAGGTGAGCGAAACATGGTAATTTTTTGGATACTTAGCTAGAAATCCCACGCCAAATTTAGTTCACTCCTCAGAAGCCTAGGGTGATTGCAATTTCTTGCTGGTTTTTGGCTGAAGTCATCAGTCTTAGGCGAGGGCAGCAGCTACCATGAGGCAACAAAGTTTAGACACCAAAGGGAATTGCAGCCAGGGTGTGGCGCAATATTTAGTTGCTCATAATCTGCCTAGAGATAGGGGTGAGCGAAAAAAGAGTGGGGGAACGAGTAAGCAGACGCTCCAGACGCTCCAGACGCTCCAGACGCGGAGAATTGAAATTCCAACCAAAATTTCCCTCACCCTACAGATATATACAATCACAATCACATCAAAATGCCCCAAGAATCAAACACCTCAGCTCAACTGCCACCTAACAGTGCTATTGAAACTAATCCTTTTAAGGCAACTAGCGAGAAATGGTTCGACTACCAAGTGCGAGTCCAAACCCACCACACTGATTATGCTGGCGTTGTGCAACATTTAACCTGTTAAAACCTGATATTCATCAAATTCCAACCTGTATAGCATCACCTGTGACGGTAATGGCTGTTGCCTGCAAAGCACGAATCATAATGTTTCGTGCGCCATTCCAATCTCTGTGAGCGGTATACCCACATTGAGGGCAGTTAAATTGCTTGCTTCCACCTAGTTTGGAATGAATATGACCGCATTTGGGGCAGGTTTTTGAGGTATAAGACTCATTGCACAGCACAACCAAAACACCTTCACGTTGAGCCATCTGCATCAAGTGTTGTTCAAATTTGTAGTGACTCCAAGTAAGCATGTTTCGAGCGGTTTT
>JAAHGS010000326.1 GCA_010692645.1 Symploca sp. SIO2E9 | reverse complement strand
TATTTATTTGATATTAGTTAGGGTTTGCTGAATAAGTCTGGTGGTAAGGAGAGGGAGCAGGGAGCAGGGAGTAGGGAGTAGGGAGCAGGGAGCAAGGAGCAGGGAGCAGGGAGCAGGGAGCAGGGAGCAGCGCTATATATTAATTTAGCAAGCCCTAGTTAATTGCTGAAACTCTTGTGCCTTCTGCCTCCTGCCTCCTGCCTCCTGCCTTGCTGTTGTGCATTTTTAATGCACAACAGCTTATCATCATGGTTTGAGGGTAATTTGGGGAGAGATTTAATTTGATGGGTGTCAATCTGGAGATTATCAAGGCGCGATTGCCTGGTTATCAAGGTTTACAGTGTCTCAAGATTGACGAGCTTGGTAGGATTAGAGCAATTGCACCAATGGGGGCAGCAGCAATTCAAGGGCATTCTACTGATGTCGCAGGTGATTGGGTATCTCTAGGTGGGGTAGATTTACAGATTAATGGGGCGCTGGGGTTGGCATTCACTGATGTTGAGATGGGGGATGTGGAGTTTTTAGAGGAAATTTGTCAATTCCTTTGGCGTCAAGGCATTGATGCTTTTCTTCCGACTTTGGTAACTACCTCTACACAGAAGATTAAGCGATCGCTTTCTGTCTTTGCTGATTTTGTAACAACTCAGGGACAAGAGCAAGCGGCTGCTAAGATTTTAGGTGTTCATTTGGAAGGACCTTTTCTCAATCGGCAGAAGCGAGGAGCACATCCTGCTGAGTACTTACTGCCGCTGACAGTTGAGAATGTCAAGCTGGTATTGGGAGATTACGCAGATGTTGTTAAGGTGATGACGCTAGCACCAGAATTAGACTTAACTGGTGAGGCGATCGCTTATTTGTGTTCTCTTGGTATTACTGTTAGTCTAGGTCACTCTTTGGCAACTGCTGCCCAAGCTCAACAAGCCTTCGCCTTAGGGGCATCAATGGTGACTCATGCTTTTAATGCCATGCCTGCATTACACCACAGAGAACCAGGATTACTAGGAGCGGCGCTTGTACATCCTGGGGTAAAGTGCGGTATGATTGCCGATGGTCAGCATGTCTGTCCGACCATGATGCAATTGCTACTACGTGCTGGTTGTTATGAGCAAGGAATTTTTCTGGTTAGCGATGCTTTGGCACCGATAGGATTACCAGAGGGAATATATCCTTGGGACATTAGGCAAATTGAAGTTAAAAATGGCACGGCACGACTACTAGACGGCACTTTATCTGGAACAACATTGCCCTTGTTAGTGGGGGTAGAAAATTTAGTAAGGTGGGGCATTTGTGGAGTGGGAAATGCTATCTCCCTTGCTACTGAAGCACCGAGGAGGGCGATTGGTTTACCGGGAATTGGGGTTGGAGAACCTGCTAATTTATTACGCTGGCATGTTGATGAGGTGACATCTAAACTTAGTTGGGAACGTTTCGAGTTTTGATTTTTAGGCGATGTAGAACATAGGCTACATTTGGGCTTGATTTTTGTTTATGTCCCAATAAGTTAGCATGGTATCACTTCCAAACTGCTTTCAGGAGAGGCAAGATTAATGGCACAACTTGTCGAATTCGATGCTGGCGATGGGGAAAAAATTCTCGTTGAAATTGAAGATGTCGCATCCGAAGAAATTCAACCAGTCTCAAAAACACCAGGGGAGATAGCCGCTAAGGCAGGAATAACTTTTGCGAAGGCTCTCGATAACCTTAAGCCCATGATTCAAGGCGTGAAGAAGAAATTGAACGCCTTGACGGATCCAGCAGATGAGGTAGAGGTTAAGTTTAGCGTCAAGCTAAATGGTGAAGTAGGAGCTGTACTAACAAAAGTGGGCGGTGAAGCCACTTACGAAATTACGCTGAAATGGCATAAGAAATGACCTTCACTCGGGAAGATTATATACGAGCCATTACACGGATTTTTGACAAACATAATCATGCGATTGGGACAGGATTTCTTGTTGCCCCCGGTTATATATTGACTTGCGCCCATGTTGTCTTGCAGGCGATGGGCATAGATAAAAGAGAGTTTGCTCTTTACGAAGGAGTTCCGACAGATTTAATCGCGCTCGATTTTCCCGTACTCGCTAACGACCATAAGATTAATGCAAAAGTAGTCGCATGGTTGCCTTACAGCCTCAGTCAAGGTGATGTTGCTGGACTAAAATTACTCGCAGCCGAACCGAGTGGAGCGAAGTCTATTCCTCTTACTCAAGTTAATTTTTCAGATATTAAAGATGAGGAACATTCTGTTTATGGCTTTGGTAGTGTCGAGGGTGGGCAATCAGATGCATATAAACCGAAAACAATTATTGCTGGAGAGCGTTTTCAGTTTTATAAAGCAGGTAATCCCAACGATGAAACAATACAAGGAGGATTTAGCGGAGCGCCAGTCTGGAACGAACAACGAAACTGTATCATCGGCATGATCGCAACGGCGATAATTTCCAAAGAGGAACAAAGAAGCAAAGCATACGCAATTCCGAAGAAGGAGCTAGACAAAGAGCCAAACTGCATTCTCAAGCGACTCAGAGTCTATAGTTTATGTGATCTGATCGAAAAACACTTGCAGCAGCTTGGCAACGACCAAAAGCAAAAACTTAGAAAGGCGATTACCACAGCCATTGATCTCTGTGATTCTGGTTCTGTTTGGATTGAGAAAGAGACATTGCAGTCGCAGCTACTAGGTTTAAGTATACTAGGAAATCGCGGCTGGAATGGCGTTGATCGGCTAACACAGTTTGCTGTTTTCCTGGCAAGCATGGATGCTGTACCAGCTTTAATGTATCGTCAAGTCAAGAATTGGGTTGAATATAGCAAATTTAATTTTGACAGTTTGCAGACACGCGCGATCTCCGAGAAAAAAGAGCGTAATGTTTCACCAGCTTACCCGCGCGAACATTTAGTAGTAGAAGTTAAACCAGATGAACAAGAGGAGAATAACGTCTACATCTCTATCTGGGCAATTGGAGATCCCGATTCCTACGATTCCAAAGAACCTCCTCCTCCTTTGCTAGAAACTAAAAAGCTACTGTTTACAGAACTGCCAAGCTTCATTGATCAATGGATTGATGAAGAGGAGAGCTTGGATGATCCAATGGTGCATTTTTTTGTACCGCGCTACTGGCTGGCTCAGAATCTTGATTCCTACAAAACCAACTCAGGTTTAACACTGGGCAGCCAGTACAAACTGGTAATGCGAATCGACCTGAGCCAATCACCAACATTGGGAAAGTACTATAAATGGTGGGGAGAAAAATGGCGAAAGATTTTAAGGGAAAAAGCACAATCTCTTGCTGGAGCAACGTTTGTTCGAGCCGATATCACACAAAAAAAGCAACTTTTGGAACTGAAGTATGCTGAGATGGCTATTCTCGAAAACCTAACGGAAGCTCAAGTAGAAGAGGTCTTTACTTTTATCACCAAAAAAACAGCACTGCCAGTGGCATTGTGGGTAAGACGCTCCGAACTAAGTGATAGAGTTGATCATTTGACCTCTCCTCGCGTTAAAACGACGAGGATTCAAGCGGTTGCTGCGGAGCGCATTAAAATGACGCTCCTTCGCGAGAGTTTCCCAGATTTTATATCTGGTAGGCACTCCTCAAAAATGCCCTAC
>JAAHGS010000325.1 GCA_010692645.1 Symploca sp. SIO2E9 | reverse complement strand
GACGGGCTTGTGAGTTAAGTTTTTTAGCCCAAGGAAAGTCAGTGTCTTTTGCTAGTCGAGTGACGTACTTATACAAGTCATAGCGACTCTTGGCATTACCATCTTCCCAAAAACGAAGGCAAGAATTACGGATAAACAAACCAGTACGAATGGCTTCGTTTAACCTTTCATACTGATGTTGATTACCTTTTAACTTGGTTTCGTAGACTAACATTTATCACCGATGTGTCATGATAAAATACTAGCATAAATGCTCCTCACTGGCAATTCATCCCGTCGCTAAAAGCGAGGGCATTCTTGCCGGATTAGGTAAAGCCTCTGATGACCGATTTATTTCGGCAGCAGTTGATTGGAGATGATCCACTACAAGCAGTGTTTAGAACTGCCATTGAATTCAAAAGTCTTTCTCTAGAATCGCCCCGCCAGTTATCGTTTTTGTTAGATCGGCTCAGTAATGAGACGTTGCAGTTAAACTTAAAGGTACATGGTGTTGATGATCTGCGCCGCAGTATCGATGATGCTGCTAATCGACGCACTTTTGGTACAGTGGTGAGTGCGCTGATTATTGGTGCAGCAATTATTGCTTCGGGGACACAGACATCTCAATTGCAGTTACTGAGTGATATTTTGTTTGCAGTTGCTAGTTTTTTGGGATTTTGGTTAATAATTGGTATTCTCAGGTCAGGTCGATTGCGGTAAGTGTTATAACCGATGACGATTACCTTTGTTGTGTCGCGGGTCTGGTATTTGTTTGAAATAATCAATTAAGGTATAGCAACGGACATGTCGGTTAGGACATCTTATTTTGATTTAAAGGGAACTCTTAACAGGGAACAGGGAACAAGAAAGTGTCCTAACAGCTGTGGCGACTGCTATATTATCCATCAAAGTGTACAGTTTGAGATGTGGGTAGGTCAGCTATTTAACTCAATCAGGTACACTAGGACAAGTAAAATGGTAGCCGATGCTCCTGCTGCTACACTCAAGTCAAGTCAGCTTCAGAAATGCTTGAATCAGGAAGACACCCCATTGAATTAATTGGATTGCCTCGTACTATTTCCAATCTGCTGGTCTCTCAAGGCTTCTTGACACCAGAGAGTGTTGCTGGAGTATCTGATCAACAATTGCTCCAGCTCAAGGGATTGAAGCAAAAACGCCTGGAAATTTTGCGCCAGTTGGTGCCCTATGAGCCCATCTTCTCAGAGGCAGCAGTCGAACCAACTGTAGAAACCACCACACTAGCAGTGGCTCCGGAAGCTCAGCAGGCAACAACAAAGCAGCTTTTAACTGAGTTAGATTCGGCACCACAAGCGGTTAGTGCAGTTGCCGAAGTAATTACAGATAACCTTGAATCCAAACTAGCAGCTCCAAAGGATATTCCTAACTCCCGAACAGGTTTTGGGGGATTCCTAGAACCTGACTTTCCCAAGCAATATCGAGCCTTGGGACGCTTGCAAGGGGTCTACCAACCAAGCGCTCAAGACCAGGGGCGCGGCAGTTTGCAACTAGCCGACGGCACCTCCATTAGTTGCTATGTGCATGGATATGCTCTCAAGACGATTTCCAAAAAGTCACTAAATCTTGAGCAATCATGGATGTGGAAAGTTTTCCCTCGCACTAGAGATGGTGAACTAAACGGTATAATTCTTTATCGGATCTACGCTGAGGATTTATCTCTTCCAGTCGATTGTTTCAGTATCAGAGGACTGATTTACTCCACCGGCTCGGAAGAAAGCAACTTTAAAGTTCTGATTCGCTATAACCGAAACCCCAATCAGAGCAAACAATATGAGAAAAAACCTTTTTCTGTGAAAGTGTATGGAGAACTCATCGGGGCTACTAAGGGTCAGTTTTGGGAGTTAGAAGTACGTCGGGAGGGCAGCAAGCTAGTGCTAGAGCAAGGGCGCTGTATTGATCGCGCCAAGGCTCGAAAGTCCAAGAGTAACCTCAAACCTAAAAATCACTCACAGCAGCCCTCCACAGGTCAACCCTCAGATGAGCAACCGGCGGCTAATGCTACTGGCAGTACTTCTGGTCAACTTGAAACTCTAACTTCGACAGCACCAAAGCTGTTGGCAAAGACAAATGTCTCTGGGCGTTTGGAGATAACAATCAAAATTAATCAGCTCCCTTCTGTGAAGATCGAAGGCAAGTGGTACCAATTTGAGGTCGATTGCCTTGGCTTAATTGTCCAGGTTGCTGTCAAGTCGAAAACCTGGAAAAAACTAGAGCAGGCAGAGGCTGATTATCCCCAGTGGGTTGCTGTGATTACTGGCAAGCTTGGAGAACAAACTCACCAAGGTTTCGTTCTCGAACAAGCTGGAGTGCAAGTGTTTGAGAAAAAAGCTCAAACTGCCAAGGAAAAAATCGGGTGAGCGAAAAAAAGAGTGGGGGAAGGAGTAAGCAGACGCCCAGACGCCCAGACAGGTCGACGCGGAGAATTGAAATTCCAACCAAAATTTCGCTCACCCGAAAAAATCAGTTAATCTAAATCTCTCTACGGAAGGCTCTAATAGCTTCTCCAGCATCAGTTTCGGCGATTAAAATGCAGCGTCTAAGCAAATCAAGGTCGAGTTCACTTAGTCCAGGTAGCTGGCTACAATCAACAGGGTCATAGCTGCCGTCTTGAAGATGATAGAGTTTGAGCGATCCATCTTCCCAAAACCAAACCTCTGGAACACCCAAAGCTTGATAGCGTTGCAATTTACTGGTGCCACCACTGGTGAAAACAACTTCAATCGACAAATCTGGAATCGGCTTTACACTTACGATGCAGTATGATTCGTCTGCTTGAGCCGAGACAACTCCTTCTTTTTCCTGAGTCATTGATCGAGTTGGCTGAAAGAATATACCCTTTTCCGTAAGAAAGGTTGTCACTAAGTAACCAATGATACTGGCAAAAATTTCATGTTCGCGTCCAGGCATGAGAATCTCGATCATCCCATCATAGTAAAACAGCCTTACCCCAGAAGAACTATCAAAGCCCTTCTGGATGAGCTTGAACTGTTCCCAAGTTCCATGATGGATAATGCGTTGATCGGTGATTTTGTCAAGTAGTGGGGGCATCACCTTGACCTCCAGTTATCCTTACCAGTAATTGTTGCATATTGTTGCCTAGCTAGGGCTTGCTAAATTAATATAGAATGCATACCAAACAATGGTTTTGAGCCTTTTTTGGCCCTTTCAAGTGCTTTGTTATAGCATCCAATGGCTCAAAATCCTTGCACTTAATAGGAAAATCTCGGAGCTAATCATGGATAATCAAGCTTAGAACTATCGGCTTTTCCCTGCTCCCTGCTCCCTACTCCCTGCTCCCTGCTCCCTACTCCCTGCTCCCTCTCCTTACCACCAGACTTATTCAGCAAACCCTAGCTAGAGCAATCCTTTGACAAAAAAGGTTGAAGTTAAGATATTAGTTTCATCTTTCTTCGCGGCAGGAGACTCTCGCTTGAGCGCGACGAGACGTGCGACATAAACGCCTGGGGAAACCCCAGGCGACGCGCACTCGCCGAATGCCGCGCCTCCACCGCCGTTGTACAATTGAGAAATACCGAAACGCGAAAACACGGCGCAGTAGGTATTAGCACCTTGAAAACTAGGTTTAGGGGGTTCCGGCTAGGAATGCTTAGTTGGGTAAAAAGCCTAAGCAACAAGTATC
>JAAHGS010000324.1 GCA_010692645.1 Symploca sp. SIO2E9 | reverse complement strand
GGCGTAAAGCTAAGGAAGCTGTCACCAGATGCCAACTGGCTAAAACCCAATCACACAGGGAATTTCACCATCACTTGGTCATAAATTGCCTGAGCTTCCCTGATACTCAAACGCGAATACACCTCCAAAGACTGTCGTGAAGAATGTCCTGAGTAAGGCTGGATCAGGGCATCATCAATGCCTTGTTTCTTCAGCCAGGTCAGCAGAAAGTGTCGCAGTTGGTGAGGTGAAATGGATTTCTCTAATCCAGCTGCCTCTGCATACTTGGCTAGGAGCTTGTGAATTCCTCTAGTGGTGTACTTACGCTTCCAGGTCGATTCAAACAGGTAAGTCGCCTTTTTAGTGCACATTTGCATAACGTGCATAGCTAAAACTTCTTTAAACGTAACAGGAAACGGAACAATCCTATCTTTGCCACCCTTACCCCCATTGATGCGAATCTGACAGCGTTCAAAGTCTACATCTTCCAACTTAGTATTTACCAGTTCGCTGACTCGCAACCCCGTATAGAGCAGGGTTTTAATGATGACCATGTCCTGTACATTCCTAGTCCGCCAGACTGCTTGGTAATAGCGTTGAATTTCTTCTTCCGTTGGGAGCTGAGGGAGTTTCTTTTCCGCCTTGGGGACTTCTATTTCCAGTTCCGCGCGCAGGTGGCTCCATACACTCTTGAGATAGTTGTAGTCTGGTCGTTCGGAGCGCAGGTACTTGACTAGTTGCTTGGCTTTTTGAGCCGCTGGAGTCCGCTTGCATTCCATCAAGCTACCTCCTGTTCAAGGCTCAATCTCTCCTCCATGTCGAGTCGGAAAGTGCCGTAAGGATTGACATGACCGTAAATTAGAGGCGTGAGCGCTCGTCGGTCATCTGAGGTCAACTGTTGAGACCAGGATGGTTCTTCTAACACCCGCTGTAGCATTAGGGTGTTGATGTAGACTAGACATACTTGTAATAGGTGTAAGGAAAGCATGACCAGAACTTGTTCATCACGCTGGTTAGTAGCGAACTCCCCACCCTTACCATAGAGGATAAAACCGTTGGTACTATTCCACTGCTCGACAACATTCAACCCCTCATGAATCTCCCGACGTAGTGCAGCAGAATGCAAGTATTGGCAGAGGAAGATAGTTTTTTTTACCTTGCCTAACTCAGCCAAAGCTTGATAGGTGGGGTGCTTGAGATTGGCACGGGTAAACCTTCTCAGAATCGCCTCTGGTTGGGCTGTTCCCAATCTCAAAGCGGTGGTATATTTAACCATCTGGTCGTACTGTTGTCGAATTAGCTCCCAGTTGATGGCGCGAGTGAGGATCGGTTGTAAGCTGGGATAGGCATTGGGTTGTCCGGCACATGGTCGATAGAGCTTCTGTCGCTTAATTCCCTTGAGCCGGGGCATCAACTCGAATCCGAGTAAGTCAGAGAAAGCAAAAGCGACTTCACTCTGTCCATGGCTGTCAGTGAAGTTCTTTTTCACTGTCATCTCTGTGTCGTGGCGCAACACTCCCTCAATCATGGCAGCGACTTCACTAGAAGAACAGCTTTTCAATTGGGAGTAAATGCAGGTGGATTTCTTCTCCACATGCCAGTAAATCATGATTCCTGGACCGCCATAGCGCACGTGCCACTCGGTCATTAAATTCTGATCCCAGGCTCCGAATTTCTTGGCATCGGAAGCACAGGTACTCGTTCCTTCCCCCCAAAGGTGCTGATGGCGGACGCGGAAGATGGCGTTAACCACCTTTGCAATTGCTTTCCTCAACGCCTCTGCATTAATGAAGCGCCGCTTGATGTAACGCAAGTCATGATAGTTCACACCAGGTGTCCCGTGGCTAACTCGCTTAAGCCCAGTGTTAGTTCCCAAACCGTAGAGGCACAGTAACTGGCGCTTTTGAATTGTCTCCCGGTCTAATGCTTCCCGAGAGGCTAGACTCTTGAAACAGTCGGTGAAACCTTCTCGGAGGTCGGCTTCTTTCAAGATGTCGAGTAAGCTGGTCATGGGCCAGCGCTCAATCAGTTCTGTTTTTAGCCGAGCGATATTAGTTGGTTCCGGTTGTGTTTCCAACGGAGAAAGACGAATCTTACCTGCTGGGAGAATTTCTACCTTTGGGTTTTTCGGCAGCCCATCATTGAAAGTCGAAAGAGCTGAAACCATCTGCTCTTTTAAAGAGGCAATGAACTCATCCGCATCTTGAGGGAGATTGAGGGCTTGGTAGTAAGCTTCTCGGTGCTGCTCAAAGTCAGTTGGCAAATCAAGCTCCGGGTTGCGGTAGCGGTTGGCTCCTTGAACCCAGATTTCTTTACAGCGCAGCCTCTCTCTGAGAGCTTGGAGAACCCAAATTTCATAGTTGATGCGGTTAATGCGTTGATTTCCCTTAGAATCTGATTCCAGCAGCATTTCTTGCCAACCACTCTTGAGGACTCCTTCAATCGGTACTTTTTCGTCTTTTGCATAATACCGAGAGGATGAGTCAGCGTACTTCTTAAGCAACTCCAGCGCCTCAATCACGGGACGGTGAACCTCATTATTGGAGCGAAACTCCAGAACTGATAACAACTTGGGTAGAGCACGGCGGTAATGACGGCTGTAAGAAGAGCGGATGAGGGTATGGACTTTCTGTTTGTAAACCGTGCCTTCAGCTTTGAGTTCTTTGACCAAATCTGTTAGAGTCTGCTGGCTCACTACTGGATAGATAACTTCTTTGACTATCCCCTCTGGTTGTTCCAAGCTGACATTAGCGAGGTGATAGAGGATGTTGTGCTTACCCGTTACCCGCTTCACGTCCTGTATGAGTTGGGCATTCACCCTCCGTTCGGCTCTCGTGCCGATACCGTGTACCATCTGAATAAGTAAGTCAACCAGATTGTCAGTTACTTCTTGGCTTTTCAACCAACAGAAAGCAGCGACAAGAGTATAGCGAATCGTTTCAGGGTGGGCGCGCAAGTGAGAGGGATATTCTATCGCTGCCCTTTGGGCATAAGTTTGTAGGACAGCAGCAGAGATTTCCGTAAACAGATCCTCAGGCAATTCAATCTGTCGCAGGTGTTGAAGTTTAGTAATTTCAGTTAGGAGACTGTTGAGACTAACGCGACTGGGGGAAGAATTGAGATAGTGAAACAAAGAAGCTTGGGACAATTCATTCCTTTCGTTGTCTGTTGTTGATGTGGAGAATTTGGTACACAGCAGTGCATCCATTGCAGTGCAACAAGAGGTTGAGAGCTTAGAGACAGTCTTTTGGCAAAAGTCAATTTCGTAAGTTCTTTTAGCTGAACGAACCAGACGTTCTATCCTACCCGGAGTTGGTGGTTCAATCTGGAGGGATTGAAACCTTTGATAGACTATCTCTTTGAGGTGTTCGACATCAGCCTTGGTGGGGAGAATTTCCCTTACTAACCAATCCACCAACGCCGAGGCATCTTTGGCGTTAGCTGGGCGAATACTCAGAAAAGTCCGAATTTGGCTGCGGTGTCGTCCATAGGTGCGACCCCTCCAGTTATAGTCCAGATATAGTTCAGAAGGGACTTGGACTTGAAGAGCGATGTATAGCGCTGCGCGCTGGTGTGTTTACAAATACTGAAAGGCTGCATCCGCCGCTTTGTGGACATCAAAATTATACTTAGGCAACTCTTTTCTAATCGCTGTTTTGACTTTGTGCCACCAGTGTTCAA
>JAAHGS010000323.1 GCA_010692645.1 Symploca sp. SIO2E9 | reverse complement strand
AGGCTCAGTGGGAAGTCGCGAGGCACTTCTGATGGCAGGCGGAATTCCTGACCCCAGAACCGCAGCCTCAACTGTTCGGGCTGCGTCTGTCGATAGAGTCACCTTTTTCTACAGTTTCAATGAACGGTGTTCTGAATTTTGATATTTTTGGTTTGCCATGAGTTTTGAAGACCAGTTTGAATTGTTCCTGCGTGCCCGTTATGCTGTGATTTATATTCCCACCCCGGAAGAGGAGCGAGTAGAAGCAGCAATTACCCTAGTGGCTAAACGCTTGAATAATCGTGCTGTCTATGTTTGGGATTTTGTTGACGGCTACCAAAATAACCCTAATGACCAGGGTTTCGGACGTCGCAATCCACTACAAGCCCTAGAATTTGTAGAAAAAATACCAGAAAAAGCTGCTGCTATCTTTATACTCAGAGATTTTCACAGATTCTTAGAAGATATTTCCGTTTCGAGGAAGCTAAGAAACCTGTCGCGACTGCTTAAATCCCAACCCAAGAATATTGCAATTGTCGCTCCTTCTGTGACTGTCCCGGCAGAGTTGGCGGAGATACTAACAGTTCTGGAATTTCCCTTACCACAAGCTTCGGAAATCAAAGCTGAACTCAGAAGCATGCTCGCAGCTACAGCTCAATCCCTCGATGATAAAGTTATTGATGAATTGGTGCGTTCAGCTCAAGGCCTTTCTCTGGAAAGAATTCGCCGGGTTCTTGCTCGCGCGATTGCCTCTGGTGGTGCCATCCAACCAGAAGATGTGGAACTAATTTTAGAGGAAAAACGTCAATCTATCCGCCAGACACAAATTTTAGAGTTTTATCCGGCAGCGGAGAAAATTTCTGATATTGGTGGTTTAGATAACCTCAAGGACTGGTTACTACGTCGGGGTGGTGCTTTTACAGAAAGAGCCAGACAATACGGTTTACCCCATCCTCGTGGCTTGTTGCTCGTGGGAATTCAGGGTACAGGCAAATCTTTAACTGCCAAGGCAATTGCCAACCACTGGCATCTTCCTCTGCTGCGTCTGGATGTAGGACGTCTATTTGGCGGCTTAGTGGGGGAATCTGAATCCCGAACTCGGCAAATGATTCAGCTGGCAGAAGCTCTAGCTCCCTGCATTCTCTGGATTGATGAAATTGACAAGGCCTTTTCTGGAGTCGATTCTAAAGGAGACTCTGGAACCACTAGCCGTGTCTTTGGCACCTTCATCACTTGGCTAGCCGAAAAGCAATCGCCAGTCTTTGTTGTAGCTACTGCCAACAATATCAAAGCCTTACCTCCGGAAATGCTCCGTAAAGGTAGGTTTGATGAAATCTTCTTTGTGGGTTTACCAACTCAGGAGGAGCGTCGTGCTATTTTTGAACTGCATTTGGTTCGACTGCGACCTCACAACTTAAAAAGTTATGATCTAGAGCGATTAGCTTATGAGACACCAGACTTTTCAGGAGCTGAAATTGAACAAACCCTGATTGAAGCTATGCACATCGGCTTTAGTCAAAACCGAGACTTCAGCACTGATGATGTTTTGGAAGCTGCTAGCCAAATCATACCTTTGGCTCGAACAGCCCAAGAGCAAATCCAGTTTTTACAAGACTGGGCAGCTGCTGGAAAAGCACGTATGGCCTCTAGAGATAGTCGCTTGAGTAGCCGAATTCAGCGTCAAAAAGGGGAACAGGGTAGCTCTGGAGTTGAGTAAAAACCTATATCGTCAATCCCATAAGTCTTGAAATACCTATGGGATTGACGATATCGAGAAGAAGTTAACTCCAAATTGGCTGTTCAATGTACTCTTTCAACCAAAAACTAGCAAATAACAACTCCTTATGAGTTTGTCACGTATAGCTCAGTTTATAATCGGATTCTTGCTCGGCGTTTCCATTTTAGTTGGCAGCACCGTTGCTGTTGCCTATTATTTCTTTACCAAACTGGCAGTCACTCCTCCCAAACCCATTTTTGCAGAAGAGGAACCAGCACAAGAGAAATCAAAAGATTCAGCCAATGCCAAGCAAGCTAGTTCTCCCTCAGCGTCTAAGCCTGAGACAAGTAAATCGAGTGACCAACCCATTGCCATTGAAAGCCCCTCAGACACCCCGAAACTAGAGCCAGGAGCTTATCAAGCCCGCGTCACTTGGCCAGAGGGGTTGAGTCTGCGCCAATCACCTAGTTTGGATGCTGAACGCATCGGCGGTGTTGCCTACAATCAGGAAATTATCATCCTTAAAGAAAGTGATGATCAAAGATGGCAACAGGTGCGTTTGGTCAATAGTCAACAAGAAGGCTGGGTTAAGGCAGGTAACGTGAGACGAGTTAATTGAAATCAGGATAGAAGTTTTTAGAAGAAATTACAGAAAAACGAGCTGCATCCCACGTGCTTTAAGCCGTGGGAGTGTCAAACCAAATTGCAGATCATCTCTAGCTACTTTGTAAAGAAAAGTAGCTAAACCTTAATCTTGATTGCAAAATCCCTGGTCAACAAAAAGTCAGTTCACAGGGAGTGGTAGTTTGTTTAGCTATGAATTAGCGATTTTCACAACTTCACTCACGAATAAATAACTGATGTACAACAAAAATTCCAATCAAGACTTGCTTGGAGCTGTGATTACGGCAGCATTAGGTGCGGGGATAGTCACATCTTTCGCCGTAAGTCAAGGTCAAAGTCCATTTGTGGCTTTAGCAATTACTATTTTTTCTGCCCTTGTTGCTGTTTTGTGTGTTCAAGCAGGGTTGATTTAAATCCCACTTTCCGCACTTCAGTTTGTAACATTAGGTGTTTATCTCCAAAAGCCTTACATTAGAAAGGCTATAGCCGTCATGAGTATAAATACATGCTACAACAGGCTATTGACTCTATTCTCAATAATAAAGCCTGTGATCAACTTCCTTCGTTGATAAATATTTTGTAGTACGTTTGAAGTGCGGAATGTTGCTTAAATAATTAGGTAGCCTATTGCTACTGTAGATTTTTTGTCAGGAACCTAAGTGAACACTTCGACCCCGAAGAGAGTCTCAATCCAAACTCTCGCCCCGCATGGCTTGGGGTTGTCACGCCGATAAACTACTCGGCACGGTCCATGGATTTCTACTTCATGCCCGTAAGTATTGCTTTGCCCTCGCTTAACGCTAATCACTGGAGCCGCCTTTTCCTGTTTTTGATTTTGCCGAATAGTCTGCTGATTGACATGAATGATCGTCACAGGGGAAGGTCTTTTCCTGCGCCAACGGGCTTTGGGGCCTCTTGTTCCCTCACTCACTTGTGGCATTCCTTCCACTAAAGGAATTATCCAAGACCTGCCAACCTTAAAGGCTCCTTGAATTCTGCCTCCTTTGAGTAATTGGCATATTCGCCTCACAGATACGCCCATTAGTTGTGCCGCTTGTGTACTACCAACAAACATTTGTTTTTAAACTATTCTTATAGCCGTATGATTTATTTTCTAATGCTTATGGTCTTTTTTGACATCCTTCCCGGCAAACAAAGGCGCGGGGATTCCCACCTATTCAAACAGCGACAGCTGAATAAATGTTGGACGGGTTGACGCTTCAGGGGCTGCTGCTGAGTTGACGCCAGTCGTTAGGGTCGAGAGAATGTGTTACCACACTCTCCCTCCCATCCGAAACCGTGCGTGAAAGTTTCCCTTCACACGGCTACTCAATTGTGTCTCCCATTGTCAATGAG
>JAAHGS010000322.1 GCA_010692645.1 Symploca sp. SIO2E9 | reverse complement strand
TTTACCTGCATGGTTATGAAGTTGTCATCTGCAGGGGATTTAAGTGCGTACTCAATCCTGTTGGATTACCCTGTAGAAGCCAGTCATCCCCCGATTTCTCGGTTTCGACTGAACGAATCGCACTTTATTGCAGCGTTGCCATCTCTATCGTGATGACTTCCACAGCTTGGACAAGTCCATGTCCTAACATCTAACGGCATTTCACTCACTTGATAGTGGCAATTAGAGCAGAGTTTAGAGCTAGGGAACCATCTATCAATCTCTACTAGTACCTTGCCCTCTTTTTCGAGCTTGTACGACAAGAAATTGACAAACATTCCCCAACCCACATCAGAGATTGCTTTAGCTAGTTTGTGGTTACGTTCGCGAAGCGTGCGCGAAGCGCACACCATGCCCTTAGTGTTTAGTGATTCGACTACGATGACTTGGTTATCGTCAACAAGCTTTCTAGAGAGCTTATGTAAGTAATCTTGGCGGACATTGCTAACTCGTTCGTGAACCCTAGCTACTAATTTTCTAGCCTTGTTTCTAGAATTACTCCCTTTTACTTTTCTAGATAATCTTTGCTGTTTTCTCTTAATGTGTCAGAGCTTAACTATGGCATTTTTTGCTTAGCACTAAGAGATTCCACCAATGTTTCTACCCTTTCCTTAACTTCATCTCGTACTCGGCGAAAGGTTTCTATAGGTTGAGCCGCAGGATCATCCAACTGCCAGTCTTGAAAAACCTCTCGTAGCACCCAGGGTTCGGGTAAATTGACACCACAGCCACATAGGGAGATTACAGCATCGTAGTCTTGGGGCTGAAAATCACCTAAGGCTTTAGAGGTTTGGTCACTAATATCAATGCCAATCTCTGACATCACCTCCACTGCTGTGGGATTGACTTGAGAAGCCTCTAATCCTGAGCTAGTGACAGCAACTTTGCCTGCTCCTAAGGAGCGAGCAAATCCTTCTGCCATCTGGGAGCGGCAAGAGTTTTTCTTGCAAACAAACATTACTTTTTTCATGACTGGATTTTGAGCGGTTGCTATTAAAATCATCTCCCCCCGAGCCATCCCCTTCCCCCCCTCTATCTAAAGATGCAAATTAATGTGGATTAATTAAAGGGAGTGATGCAACGAGGATCACGCAGCGTCGCCTTTTCTGGCTCTCTAGGAAACCACATCGCCGTGCGCTTGCAAAACTCCACTAGCATTAACATGACTGGTACTTCGATTAAGACGCCAACAACAGTCGCCAGTGCCGCACCAGAATTTAAACCAAATAGCATTACTGCTGTGGCAATCGCTACCTCAAAATGATTGCTAGCCCCAATTAAAGCTGCAGGTGCAGCATCTTCATAGGACATATTCAATTTTAAGGCTGCAACATAACCAATCAGAAAAATAAAGTTGGTCTGGAGAAACAGCGGTACAGCAATCAGCAAAATGTGCAGCGGATTTTGAACTATTAGGTCTCCTTTGAAGGCAAATAGCAACACTAAGGTGACCAGAAGTGCTGTAATAGCAATCGGACTTAGATACTTGAGAAATTGATGCTCAAACCACTCTTTCCCTTTGTATTTAAAAATCCAGTAGCGACTGTACATGCCTGCCACTAGGGGCAAGCCAACGTAAATCAGCACCGATAAGACTATTGTTTCCCAGGGTACTGTTAAATCATTTGCGGCTAGCAACCATCTTCCTAGGGGGGCATATAGCAATAGCATTGTCAGTGAGTTAACTGCCACCATGACTAAGGTATGCCCTTGATTACTGTAGGAGAGATAACCCCACATCAATACCATTGCTGTACAAGGGGCAATCCCCAGTAAAATTGCACCAGCGATGTAAGAGGAAGCTAGTGATACTTCGCTACCACGAATCAACTCTGTGCCTTCCAGCAGCGGTAGAAACAGCCAACCCAGAAAAAACTGGGCTAACACTACCATCGTGAAGGGCTTGATTAACCAGTTAACTACCAGAGTGAGGATCACTGGTTTAGGTGCACGGGCTGCCTTCGCTGCCTGGGTGAAGTCAATTTTCACCATGATTGGATACATCATGAAAAACAGACAGATGGCAATAGGAATCGATACCTGATAAATGCTCATGGCATCGAGAGCAACCGCTACACCAGGAAATTGTCTTCCGATAGCGATACCTGCCAGAATACACAGAAATACCCAGAGAGTAAGATATTTTTCAAAAGAATTGAGACTGCCTCCAGCCTTGGGTACTGAGGCAGTTGCTTGAGGGTTATTCATATTCTTCCATAGACCCAATCCCTGTTGTTTTAACAGGAGGTTCATTTCCCAATTAAGTCGTCTACTTGATTATTTCAAATAATATTGATTTGTCAATACCCGACGGGAGTAAATTTAGGAAATGATGACTTTAATCACCTAGATGGATCTAGTGACGAGTCGCAGGAACGAGAGGGAATAATTTGGCTAAAGCGGCGATAATCTGCTATGTACTGCTCCAGAACTACGAACTGGGATAGATTTAAACTATAGTAAATCCAACGACCTTCTTGGCGGGTGCGCACTAATTCAGCTTGCTTTAAGTTTTTTAAATGAAATGACAGTTTGGACTGAGTCACCTTTAAGCGTTCGCACAATTCGCAGACGCAAAGCTCTTGAGAGCGAAGTAACTCCAGTACTTGAATCCTTAAGGGATCGGATAAGGCATGGAAGCCGGAAACGAGTTTCGCAGGAGTTGCAGCAGTTAATATTCCCATCAAACTTTATTGAAAGCTACTCTATAATTTCACCTAATTTATCCTAAAAAATCACTTGATTCTGAGTGTTAATTAACCAAATCTTGAATTAACTGTATTAAGACAGTCTGTCAAATTAAAGCGCAAAGCTTTATAAAACAAGGATCTAAGCCGCCATTCCTAGCAGCTCATCAGGTTAATCATCTCATTACATTATTTTTATCTATCGTTTCTGTTGATGCTACTAGCATTGTGCAAGTCAAGATTTAGAATCCTGAATGATACTTTTTCCCAGACTAAGTAGTCGGGAAAAAGTTTTGGTAGCTGTATAAAGTTTCGTAAATACGGCTCAAAACTGTTCAGTAAAGGGAATTTGACTTATTTACATTTCTTAGCATATAACCGTTTATTTATGTCCGACTACTTACTCTAGTTAAGATGGAATCTGAGATGCAATCTGTAGCAATTGGTACTACTGATTAGGACAAAAAGTGAAACAAGATTTTGAGCAAAATTTTTCCAACCTAGAACAACCCTGCGTTATGGTTTGCCAATATAGTTCTTGTCTGGCAGCTGGTTCAGCAGAGGTGCTTGCAGCCTTTAAGGAGAATGATTTAGGGAACTTCAATGTTGTTGGTACAAACTGCCAAGGACAGTGTAGCTCTGGTCCGACAGTGCGGATTGTGCCGGAAGAGACTTGGTACTGTCGAGTTCAACTAAGTGATG
This sequence comes from Symploca sp. SIO2E9, assembly GCA_010692645.1. GTDB lineage: Bacteria > Cyanobacteriota > Cyanobacteriia > Cyanobacteriales > Coleofasciculaceae > SIO3C6. Next base: position 267 of record JAAHGS010000322.1, on the reverse strand, counting down.
TACCAGTCATAGTAGAAGAACACCTCAAAGGGGGTAAGCGAGTAGAAGACAAGCTCCACCCACGCATCCACATGCGTTTCAGCTTTTGAGTTCATACCAACTTACCGTTGATTAACCCTCTAACAGAAAACTCTCTCTATCCGCTCCAAAAATGCTAACAATTGCTAACATTTTCTTCCTGCTTCACCCTGGTAGTGTCGGCACTATCCAGTCGGCAGGCTGACACGGGCAAGCTGCCCGCCATCGCCACGCCACTTGCTACATTTG
>JAAHGS010000321.1 GCA_010692645.1 Symploca sp. SIO2E9 | reverse complement strand
TGGAGGTGTATTCGCGTTTGAGTATCAGGGAAGCTCAGGCAATTTATGACCAAGTGATGGTGAAATTCCCTGTGTGATTGGGTTTTAGCCAGTTGGCATCTGGTGACAGCTTCCTTAGCTTTACGCCAGAATAAGCCTCATGTCTCAACTGCTAAAATTTTAGCCCAAAGAACACAGAAAATTAACACACCTTGAAAGGGCTAGTATGAGGACTTAGGATTTGACAAATTTACGGTAATGTGCTGATAGCTCAGTCCGCTCAGCGTGTTGTAATACTTTCCGACGAATACGCTACAAAGAATGCTACACGGAGTATTACTAGTCGAATGCCGATTAACTGTCACAGTGGGGGATGAATTTTAGACATCCTGAGCGCTTGGAGTACGATTCCTTTTTATTAATTTAATCATTTACTCTCGCTCAAAGAGAGTGTCTCTGAGTTGAGTAATTGTCCGAGCTTTTAAGGAGAGTTTTACTCAAATAAAATAACTTCCTAAACGAAAATGAAGTCTCGTGCGAAGTCCACACTAGTAGTATCTTGAACCACCGCAATCAAATCACTTCCATAATAAATTTCCGTATCGAGAGCATTAGTTCCACTCCAGTTTCCATAACCAAGGGAGTATTGACTAGCGTCACCAATGGTTTCAATGTAATCAGAAGTCCAATCCCAATCAGTAATCGTAGCGAAGCCTAATCCTTGGTAGGAAACACCCCAAGTACCTCCTAGAACAAAGGTATCGTAACCAGCACCACCAGATAAAGTGTCGTATTCTGTACCACTAACTGCATAACCATCGAGGCGGTCATTACCATCTCCTCCAGATAGGTAGTCGTCACCACCCATTCCCATTAAAGTGTCGTCACCTGTCCAACCATATAGGGAGTCATAACCATCTCCCCCATTGATATAATCGTTACCACTATCTCCCCAGATTTCGTCATTACCACCATAACCATATGCTGATAGGTCATTAGAATTTAAGTGGTTATAGTAGTCGTTGAACCCGGTTCCGTAGTAGTATGCACTAGTCATGTTAAGATGTCCCTAAATTTCTGGCAACTTAGTCAAGAGAAAAATGCTTGCTCGCGTGACAAATGAAGAGTTATCTCCACAATCTGATTCTGTTAAAGACACTTAGCGAGAAGATACAAGCCATATTTCCTACTTGATTTTTCTTGACAAGTGACACTTCAATAATCGTCCTTCTTATTCCTGAGAGGTTTTTGTGAAGTGTTAATGAAGGGTTTGTGAAGGGTTGATGAAGGGGTGTTGTCAGAAACTGTTTCTATTGAAACTGGTACATTTTAAAATCCCCCGCTGTCAATGAACTGTCACAGTGGAGGATGAGTATAGCTGTGGCGGAAGCTCCTGAAACTGAGAGTGCTAAGTCACGATGAACTGGGCAGTCCCTTAGTGTCCTGTTGAGCTTTCACTTTTTCGTAGAGACTGACAACTGTTTCATTGGCAAAGAGTTGGTCTTTGAGTTTGAGGTAATCACCTTCACCTAGATGACAAGCTGCCCAAAAGCGAAGGACTTTTGAAGACTCTAAATTAGCCATCAAAACTTGAAAACCTTCAGTTAAAGTTTCGTTCTCTTTAATCACTTTGATTGACATCTTCCATCTCCAAAATGAAATCAACGGGATTGATGGTTTTGAGAGCTAAGCCCCGACAGCGATTGAGCAAGCGGCGATCACAAGTAAGCAAATAATCACAGTTGGCAGCTTCGGCACAAGCGACGTGGAGAGCGTCAACAGGTTTGATTCCCTGTTGTTCGAGCAGTTGTGCTCTGTGCTTGATGGTTTCATCAACCTGTTGCCTGACCTTTGCCATCTGCAAATAGTGACTCATGGCTTGCTGCTTAATGGGAAAGGGATTCAGGCTGTTTTCATACTCAAGAACAGATGAACTCACTAACTCAATTAATTGAGCTTCGACCATTTGTAAAACCAGGATAACGGCTTGGGTCTCTAGATAAATCTTCGGCTGTGTCTGGTCATCAAAGCAGCGATTGTAAATACTCGTATCTAGATAGACACTGGTCATTTTTCGGGTTTTTCCCCTACTGTTTCTAGTTCCTTTACCAACTCTTCCTCAAACATAATTTGCCAGACATCGGCGTACCGTAAGAAGGTCATTGCAGTTCATGGTAGGTACTCTAGCATTAAACCATCGAGTCAATCACCTCATCCTCAATCACCTCCTGGCTGGAATACGCTAATATTAAGCATTATTTAACTTTGATATAGCATCTTTTTTGTATGTCAATAGGTCAGGGACTTTTGTAGATGTACAAGAGTTTGGTATACAAGGCTTCGGTTCACGAATAGCAACAGTCAAACTTTCTAATAGCGCTTTAAGTAACTTGGGTTCTTCTTGGACATGGAATAGTACCTTGGCTCAATACACTATAAATGGTAAAACTACAGTCCAATATTTTGATAGTGATTCTTTTGGTTCTGTACTTTCTAACAAGAGCCAATTTCTTGGGAATAACATAGTAGGAAGAGGTTGTTACTAATAATCACTAGAGCTTTGACTAACTTGTACTTATGGTTAGTCCCCTAGTTCATCTCTGGCATTGGTAACCAGTCATTTTAGCCCATAGTAGCTTTGTTACTTTTACCCCATATAATGGGCAAAACACGTCAAGTGTTTTCAAATATTCCAACCCGTTCAAGAAATTCCAGCATTGAAGATTTGTTGTGCTGTCAAATTCAACTTCATACCACCTCAGGAGATAATTGCTATCAGTAATTAATAGGTTTTAGGAGGTAATTATTATTACTAGAACTTAGGTTAAGAATAGGTTAAGTAAACGGTGAAGAATATATAATGAAAGGGTTTGACAGCAGGGAAACTGTCAACTTATTCTTTAAATGTCGCGAAAGAAAATGAAAGTTGACGACATTTTGATTTAGTTATAGCCGTGTTTGGTGATAAAGAACAAACACCCTTAAATTATACCATGTTTTACTCTAAAGCCGATACATATCAATACTCCCAGCCCATTGTTTCTATTAGCGAAGCTCTACTGAAAACTTCCAGGATTTACTGTCCTCTCGACATTGACACTGAATTTACCCACTTGCCCTACGACCTCAACCGCCCCAAAAAGGAAGTCAGCAAAACCATTACTGTACAAATCAAGGAGATTGCTAGCAGTGAGGGTAAAATCTATACTCACCCCGATTGTGCCGATATAGCCAAACATCCTGTAGCATCCTATGGTTTCATGCCCATTGACCATCTTGCTGCCGCTGGACATAAATGTGTTTTGACGAGGGTAAATCAGCCCACTAAACTCCCAGTCATCCAATTTGACCTTTATGGCTTCTTCCTGACTGCCGAACTATACAGAATTGTACAGGGAGCTTACAGAGATGATATTGATGAGTTAGTGCGCTCCAAAAACCCAAAGCTTGGTCAAATACAGATGGGTCGTAGATTAATCGCTAGTACCCAGTTTACTGGTAACAAGCGTGAGCCATGGGTTTATCTTCCTTGGGTAGTAAAAATTGATGGTCACATGCGGGTGAGCGAAAAAAAGGGTGGGGGAGAGGAGCTAGTTAGCGGTTTAAGTACGCTAACATAGTTAGAGGACTCGACTAACTATGAATTTGAACGCCCTATGAACTGTAATTCCATCGGTGAACAAGTTGCACAAACACTCTCTTCCCTACCACCATGGAATCGCTTAGAAGAATTTGTCACCTCTTTTCA
>JAAHGS010000320.1 GCA_010692645.1 Symploca sp. SIO2E9 | reverse complement strand
ATGCTTGATCCAGACTCTAAGCTGTAATGGCGTACATTTTTATCGAAATTAATTTGGGTTAAATACCCCACCGTCACTTGCGGTGCATAAAATTGGTTTGGGTCAAATCCCCATCCAATTTGTCCCCGCGTCCCCGTGTCACCGTGTCCCCGCGTCTTTAATCTCCACAACTAACTACATTTTAGACCACAAGGAGACGGTTTTTGTTGCTAAAAATTAAGGTGTGAACTGGGTAAAGCTTTTAAGAGGTTTTAACAGATTTTAGCAGGTTTTTCGCCAACTATTAACTGCTCCTTTAAACCCTCTATTCAACCATGAACCATGAACATTCTTAACCACTAAATCGATGTACTAGTAAAGTAAACTGCGCCGGAATTTTTCTGCTTGCTTGTGGTCAGGAATTCTTTTTGCTAAAGTTTCTACGAATTCCTGGACTGAAATAGTTGGGTTTTGGTTGAGAATGCGCTTACAGAGGATCGAAGACATTGGACCAATTAATTCGGCAAGTTCCTTTTGGCAACGATTTAAAAAGTCTGGCTCAATCTGGGATGGAGTCAGCGGTGCTTTTGAGACAACTGGTGTCGAGGATTTCCACATCGCCTTGGCACTGCTCGTTTCCACTGTGGGAGAGGTTGCCAAAGACTGCTGTTGACCGCTTGCCTGTTGAGGAGAATTCGTTAGCACTTTGGCTTTGGAATGTCTCTCAGTTGTTGTCGATAAAGAAGACTCAATCTCGATCAACTGATGCAAAACCACCTCAGCAGTCTGAGGGCGCTGATTGGGAAAACGCGCCATTAGGCGGTCTATAAAATCTGCAAATTCTGGTAGAATTTCAGAGACTTGATTGCGCCAATGTAACTCATCAGTGTAGGGGTCATAGAAATGATTGGGGTCCTTACCAGTAAGCAAATAGACAAAAGTACGACCCAGGGCAAAGAAATCAGATTGTGGTACTGATTGACCGTTGAGTTGCTCTGGTGGAGTGTAACCGGCTGACATCACCCCAGTAATTTGACCAGCAGCTTGCTTGACGACGAAGCTTCCAGAGATTTCTCGCGCCGTGCCAAAATCAATCAAAACTAAGGGACCATCTGCCCTCAGCATGATATTGGATGGCTTAATATCGCGATGGAAAAAGTTATGGTTGTGTACCTCCCGCAGGATATGAGCCAGTTGAATTAGCCATTGCAGGGCTAATTTTTGATCAATAGGACATTCCCGCATCTGCAGGTATTGCTGTAAATCCATCCCATAAATCTTTTCCATCACCAGACAGTGTAATGTTTGCCCCTGTCTAGGCAAGAAAGTGAAGTAGGCATCCGGTTCGACTCTAGGAATGCCCTGATGCTCTAGTCGAGAGAGGATTTCAGCTTCCCGTTGGAAGAGCTCAACATATTTGGGATGATTATTTGTCAGGACTTTGAGAACTTTGGGTGCGCCATTGCGATCGCTAACTTCATAGGTTTTAGCGAAGCCGCCACTTCCCAGCTGGCTTGTCACCCGATAGCGCCCTGCTAGCAGTAACTCGGAGTTACAGCTGGAACAAAATAGCTGAGTATTGGTATTGTTCGGCTTGGGGCAGTTGGGATTAATGCAAATGCTCATCGGGCTTAGCGGGTACAGGACTTTCGCCTTTAGCGTGGTTAAACTTTTAGCTGTTGCCGATCAAAGTGCGAAATCTATATATTATTAATCAGCCTAAAACCCTTCCTTTTACGCAGGGTCTTGAGTCTCGCACACAAAAGTTTACAAAACTTAATTTATAGACATCCTCGCCAGGAATTGAGATCGAGTAAGTAGGTTGGCATTAATTTTAATCTGAAAAATAGGATATGGGGAAGAGATATTTCTGTCTTTGGTTGTAGGAGTGAAGCGCAATGATCGAGTAAGAACAGCCTCACGCTATCTAATTTGAGAGACTAGACATTCCAGAGTAACCGATGGAGCTGTAGTGGCTGGTCTTTACCCTTAACCATAACTGGGGGAATTTTCTCAGTCTTGATCGTGGGGTCTTCCAACTTGTCGAGGGTACTTTGGGAAATTAAGATCTCATCAGCCTTGGCAACACTACAAATGCGACTACTCACATTGGTCGTGTCCCCAATAGCAGCGTATTGAATCAGCTTTTCCGAGCCAATATTTCCGGCAGCAACTTTTCCAGTGTTGATTCCGATGTGGATTTTAATCGGTTGTTTGCCCCGTTCTATCCACTGCTGAGACAGGCGGCGGACTCCTCTTTGCATATCAATTGCCGCTTTAACAGCACGCTCAGTATCATCAGCTTGTTGATAAGGAGCACCCCAAACTGCTAGCAGAGCATCGCCAATATACTTCTCCAAGGTACCCTCGTATCTAAACACGATGTCCTCCACCATAACTGTGAAGTATTCATTAAGCATCTCAATAATTTGGCGCGGTTCCATCCGAGACGACATTTGTGTAAAACCGCTGATATCGGCAAACAGCACACTTACCTCGGTATCAACAATCTCTAGCTTGCCTTCTTCTTTGAGCTTTTTACTGACAGCTTCTGGAAAAAAACTCTCAAATTTAGTCCGCATTACAGCTTCTGCTTGTATTTGCTTGTAGAGTTGGGCATTTTCAATAGCGATCGCTGCCTGGTTAACTAAACCAGTCAAAAACTCCAAATCTTCCTCCGAGTAAATATTAGTCATCGAGAGATTATCAGCGTACAACACTCCAATGACTTCATCTCGAGGTTTGAGAGGTACACACATCGAAGCGTGGATATCTTGAGCCAGAACTGAGGCAGCATTGTTGAAACGTTGGTCAGTGGCAGCATCAGCACTCAAAATACCAATTCCGTGTTCGTGAACAAAATTTGTGATCGTGCTGCTGTAGAAATACTCATCATCGGGCACCCCACTTCTGCACTTGAGAGCCTTATTCTCAAGCTGTTTATTCTGTTGGTTAACCATTAGAATTACTGCCCGATCCACATTCATAATCTCCAACAGCAGATCGAGAATTTTGTCTAAAAGTCTGTCAGGTTCCTCAGGCGAGGAAAGTTGCTTACTTACTTCCAATAAGATTTTTAACTTGTCTACTACCCGCTGTTCAACATCCTGGTGCTTAAGCTTGAGAACCGTGCCTTGATATTGTGTCGTGTCTTGTTGGAGTAATTCACCAAGGTCTACGCGAGTATGCTCCGGTGATAATCTTCTGACAATGGATAATTGATCGTTAGGATGATGATTAGGCTTGGGTGAATCTCTTTTGAGGTTCTCCAAAAACTTAAAGACTACATTCCCGCAGCGAACCAGGTCTCCATCCTTGAGTTCACACTGATTAATTTTACTATTATTGACAAATGTATGGTTGAGACTTCCTAAATCCATGATGATTGCACGCTCTCTGGTAATATTTATTTGAGCGTGGTGGCGGGAAAGACTCTTGTCCATGACCATCATGGTATTGTCGGTCTCCCGTCCAATGGTGTTGGCTCCAAACTTCAGCTGGTGAATTGCTTGCTTGGAAGCTTCTGGGTTTTGGATTAAATACGGCACAATCTCAACTCTCCTATCACTGATTATTTATGCATGAGTATCCACTCATGCTTTCTGAGAATTCACTCTTAAGTCCGGGTAGGCAACAAATTTAGCTTGCCCTGAGACTGAGATGGGGAGAGGGGGAGATGGGGAGAGGGGGAGATGGGGGGATGGGGAGATGGGGAGAGGGGGGGATGGGGAGAGTTTTTTGTAAAGTAGCTTATCCCGTATGCTTCTTATCCCTCTTCTGGCACACGATCGAAAGACCACC